>JALOCD010000134.1 GCA_023228025.1 Prolixibacteraceae bacterium
CGATGTACACAGCCCATGGGATCATGCAGGCGAAGATGATTTCTGGCAAAGACTGAGAGAGAAAACCCTGAAATTAAGACAAAATACAGACAGAGCCCTGCTGGTTGTTTGCGGATGCAACCTCTTCGAATGGGGAACCTTCCTTCGAAGAATGGACAACTTCCTGATGGATCTGATGTGTGATCCGGAAAATGTTGAAAAACTGCTAGATCAGCTCCTTATCAGGCACCTGGCCACACTGGAAAAAGTATGCCATGCTGTGGGTGATATTGTGGATATCATCCGTTTTGGCGACGATCTTGGCATGAGTTCAGGGCCGTTCATGGATGCAGACACCTACCGGTATCTTTTCAAACCACGGCACAAAATACTGTGCAATTATGTGAAAACACATAGTAAAATGCATACCTACATCCATTCGTGCGGCTCCATCTCACTGTTAATGCCAGATATGATTGAGGCTGGAATTGAAATTTTTAATCCTGTGCAGACCAATGCCTATCTGATGCAGCCTGATTTTCTGAAAAAAGAGTTTGGACAACAATGTACTTTCTGGGGGGGCGGCATTGAAACTGTTGGGACCCTCAATGTGGGTAATCCCGCACAAATTCGCAAACAGGTTCTCGAGAGGCTCGGAATCTTTTCGAAAGGGGGCGGCTTTGTATTCAATACTGTTCATAACATTCTCCCGGATGTTCCTCCTGAAAATATAGTAGCGATGTTTGAAGCAGTGAAAGAATTTAACAGCAAATCAGACAATTGACATTTACTAAAAACCAAAATTTAAATATAAGAGTCATATTTTACTTTTATTTTTAAAACTCAAAATCAGATTAATTAATCATCTCATCATGAAAAGAGTAGCATCCATTCTGTTCTTACTTACCATTTGGTCATCGCTGACCGGGCAAAGTGTCTCCAACAACAAATTAAAACTGGAAGAGTGGAAAGATGCCCGTTTCGGGATGTTCATTCACTGGGGGCCTGTTACACTCAAAGGTACCGAGATTGGCTGGTCGCGGGGTCGTGAAGTTCCCGTTGACGAGTACGATAATCTATACAAGCAGTTCAATGCAGCAAATTTTGATGCAAACAACTGGGCCAGCGTGGCCAAAGCAGCCGGCATGAAATACATCATCCTGACCACCAAACATCACGATGGGTTTTGTTTGTGGAATACCAGACAAACAGACTTCAACATTATGCATTCCCCGCTTGGGCGTGATGTTGTGAAAGAACTGTCAGAAGCCTGCAAAAAGCAGGGGATCGCTTTTGGAACCTATTATTCAACCACTGACTGGCATCATCCGGATTTCCCTTTGACCAGTCCGGGTGGAAAAATTAACAGACCCGTCTACGATCTGGATGCCTACACTACCTACCTGAAAAAACAGGTAGCCGAACTGTTGCTGAACTATGGTCCCCTTTTTGTTCTTTGGTTTGATGTACCGCAAAGGTTCGATGCAATTCGGGGTCAGGGTGTGATCGATTTTGCCCATACCATTCAGCCAGATATCATCATCAACAACCGTACCGGTGCAAAAGGTGACTTTGATACCCCGGAACAGCGTGTTGGCGTGTTCCAGAACGACCGACCCTGGGAGAGTTGTATGACAATTGCCAACCAATGGGCATGGAAACCAGATGACAAGTTGAAGACACTGGAACAATGCCTGCATACTTTGGTCCGTACTGCGGGCGGAGACGGTAATCTTTTGTTCAACGTAGGGCCTATGCCGGATGGACGCATTGAACCCCTACAGGCAGATCGTCTGAAGGAGATGGGACAGTGGCTCGAAAAATATGGTTATACTATTTACGGTACCAGGGGCGGTCCTTTCAAACCAACCGACTGGGGTGTCAGTACTCGGAAAGGCAATACCTTCTATCTGCATATCCTGAAATGGAACGGCGATCATGTTCAAATCGTATTACCTGATTTTGGTCTGGAGATCAAAAATTGCCGGTTGGCCACTGGCGGAAAACTGAAAGTGATCAAAAAAGGGGGGAATAATGTCTTGGAATTCTCAGGGTCAATACTGCAACCGATCAATACCATTGTAGAGATTGAAACATCCGGTAATGTAATGGGCCTGAAACCCATGGAAATAGGCGCTCAATCTCTCTCCTACCAAAAGAAAGCTACCTCATCTACCAATCCTGATCCACACTGGAGAGGAATCGCTTCGATCACCAATGGTGACTGGTCGGGAGAATACTGGACCCCTGACAAAGAGGATAAATCACCCTGGACCGCAATAGATCTTGGAAAACCAGAGAAGATCTCGAGCGCAATCATCTATGAAAATGGGGAAGCAATCAAATCTTTTGAACTGCAATATCTCAAAGGGGAAACCTGGAAAACTGTTTACAAAGGAACCACTATTGGCAGCCGGGCTGAGTTAAAATTTCCGGGATTCACTACCCGGCATGTACGACTCATACTGAAAGAGTTCACAGGAGTACCAGGAATCTATGAGATTGTTTTGTTGTAAATATCTATATTACTAACTGATTAAAATCCACTCTCATGAGAAGGTTCGGACAAATTATCGGGATAGACCCACTGCAGGTTGAAAAATACAAAACTTGCCATGCTGCCGTTTGGCCGGAAGTATTGAAAATGATCAAAGCCTGTAACATAAGCAATTATTCGATCTTCTTCAAAGACAACCTGCTCTTTGCCTACCTGGAATACATAGGTGATAATTTTGAAGCAGATATGGCAAAGATGGCAGCCCATCCCAAAACGCAGGAGTGGTGGGCGATCATGGAATTGATGCAAAAACCACTTTCTACAAGAGCTGAAGGAGAATGGTGGGCAAACATGGAGGAGGTTTTCCATTTAGAATAAGAAACGTCGCGCAAAGAGGCAAAGTAATGCAAAGAAACAAATTCAAACTTTGCTTTACGTTTTTGCGCGAAAAAAGGATAATCCTTTATTTTAAGTAATAGGAATTAAATAATGTTGTATTTATTTATATGATATAATATGTGTATATTTATCTCATTATGAGATATGTAACACTGAATACAGAGGAAATTGAAGCATTAGAGTTAAGCAGAAAAAACGCTAATAATCTAATCAGAAAACGCAGCCATTGCCTGCTTTTATCCCATCAAGAACGAACGATTATCGATCTGGCAAGCATTTTTGATGTTGACCGTAGAACGATCGAACGTTGGTTCAATAGCTGGGCTATTAACGGGGGTGATTCACTGCCCATCTTGCCCGGAAGAGGAGTTAAAACTCGTCTTAAAGGGTTGGAGGAAGAGATCGCCAAACGGCTTGAGCTTAATAGCAGAAATCTAAAAAGTGTGTTGCTTTTTTTAGAGATAACACACAATATTAGAATCTGCAAAAAGACCTTGCAGAATTTTCTAAAATATACTGGGCTATAGATGGAAACGAGCTCGGCTGTCTTTAAAAAGTAAGCGAAATCAGGATACATTCGAGTTTAAACAACAACAGATTGAAAGTCTTAAGGAGCTTGAAGATAGTGGATTCATTGATCTTTACTTTGGAGATGAGAGTCATTTCGGACTTACACCCAATGTGCCATATGCCTGGCAAACTAAAGAGAATCCTATATTGTTACCAGCCGCCAAAGGAAAATTTCTAAATGTTGTGGGTTTAATGAACCGTAAAAGCAAACTATTCTTTGAAGTACTTGAATCAACATTCAATACGGACAAATTAATTTGTTTTATGGATAATTTCGTTGCGCAAACAGTTAAAAAGACAGTTGTGATATTGGATAATTCACCTATTCATAGATCAAATAAATTCAAAGCGAAAATTGCAGAATGGGAAGAACAAGACGTGTATATTTTCTTTTTACCGCCCTAATCCCCGGAATTGAATTTGATTGAAATATTGTGGAGAAGAATCAAATATCATTGGCTGAGTTTTGATGCATATCTCTGTTTTCAGAATCTCAAAGAACGATTGTTTGATGTCTTACAAAATATAGGTATTAAATACGACATTATATTTTAACCATTACTTATGAGATTCCTGAGATTCTTTTTCACCTTATTACCTGGAATTTTATTAGTTGGTAGAGAGAAGTACGGTTATTTGTTAGTCCTTCTGATACTTCAGTCTGTTTCATGTGCAGTCCCTGCGATATATGTAGCAACAAACGGGGATGATCTCAATGCCGGTACTCGCTCTTATCCGGTAGCATCTCTTAATAAAGCGATCGAACTATCACGCCTGGCTAAAACAAAAAAAATCATTATTGGAGAAGGCCATTATTACAATGTTTCTGTAATTCTTTCTGTTATGGATTCCGGCTTGCAAATATCAGGGCAACCTGGGAAAGAAGTATATTTATATGGAGGAAAACCATTAAAAAACTGGAGGACGGTGGGAAAATGGTTTGTGGCAGATGTTCCTGGCACATATGACAGATCCTGGGACTTTCGAATATTGATTGTAAATGATTCGATCCGTCCACGGGCACGGCTACCGGAAATTGGTGTCTTTGTACACCAAAATAAATGGCCCTATGAATGGCAGAGTTCCCAGGGAGGATGGTCGAAAAAGCCAACCAATGAAGAATTAACGACGTTGTATTACAATCCCAAAGACTTGGGCAGTTGGCTTAATACAAGAAATGCGGAACTTACTATTTTTCATTCTTGGGATGATTCTTATGTTGGTTTGCAAAGTATCGACACGCTCAAACATTCGCTGACTTTTACCTACCCTTCAACTCACCCGGCTGGCGCCTTTGCATCAGGAGTTGGGAAAGCATCTAGCTATATCGTATGGAATATAAAAGAGGGGATGAAACACCCCGGTCAATGGTACCTTGATCGTACTGTGGAGAAAATTTTTTACTGGCCTTATCCAGATGAAAAAATCTCAGACATTGAGGCATTGGTACCAACACAGAATCAAGTATTTGTATTTGAGAAAGGGACTCACAATATGAAACTTGAAAATTTGAAAATATCATGTGTTGGCGCCCCAATGTCTAATCCCGGGTATGGAACGGGTAAAATTTTAGGTGCAATCCAGGCAACAGAAATCGACCACCTAACCTTGAGAAATATTTCTATAAACAATGTTGCCGGGTGGAGCATCAAGGTTAAAGGGTCATTCATCAACATTTCCGATGGTGTATTTTCCAATACAGGTGCGGGAGGAATCAGTTACAGGGGGACCAATAATCGCATTGAAAGATGCCTGATTCACGATGTGGGCCGTTTGTATTACGGATCTGCCGGAATTGGCGGCGGTGGTAAGAAAAATACCATATCCCATTGCGAATTATACAACATCCCTTATGCTGCCATCAATGGAATGGGAAGCCAATCATTGGCAGAGTATAATCTTATTTACAATTTCAAACTGGAGCTTGTTGACGGAGGTGCAATTTATGATGGCTCAGTCGATTCAACCATTTATCGAAACAATGCTGCACTTTTCAAAAATAATAATACGATTATTGGCTGGACCTACTATTTTGATGAATTGTCAAAAAACTGCATAATAGAAAACAACTTGGCAATTAATACAATCTCACCAGTGCATAATCATATGGCACACGATATAATTATACGGAATAACCTGCTTATTGATCAGAGAAAACAGTTTATTAATTCTTATTTATGTTCCAATATTTGTATTACTGGAAATACCTTTGTTGCAGATACCATTATATTTGTTAGCCCAACAGGTGAACCATTATCAAAAGATAAAGCATCCTACAATTATATTTTTCAGAAGTATTATAATGCTAACGGAATGGTTGAATTCAAAGGAAATAAGCTGTATTGTGATACAATAATGAAGGCAGTCCTCCATATGTATGATACTAATAGATTTGAAAATTTTGATTCACCTGAAAATATTCATATAAGTAATAAAAATAAAAGACAGTTGTTGCGAGATATACTACCGGAAGAATATGGTCAAACCGGATATCGCAAGAATTTCAGTGAAGTTTTTAAAGAGATGACATCAGATTAAATTTGATGGGATAAAAATATTTGGGAGTCATAACTAATGTTATTTTAGAAAGATATCCCCGCTTTTTTGTTACTTTGTAATGATGCTTTTAAAAGGTGATAGGAAACAGATAACAATAACAGATGAAGGTATTCAAATTTGGAGGAGCTTCAGTAAAAGATGCTGCTGCTGTGATCAACACAACATCTATCATTTGCAAGGAACCAGTACAATTGATCGTGGTCGTTTCGGCCATGGGAAAAACTACGGATGCGTTGGTGGAGGTGACAAAAAACTATTTTAGCGGTAAAATTGATGAGGCCAGCCAAGGCATTATCAGGGCGAGAGACTATCACCTTAAAATTGCCAAAGAGCTTTTTACTGCCGGCAATGAAAAGCTGGAAAGATCCTTGTATGATGAGTTCGATGCCTTACTCAAAAGAGTAAATATTCCGCCTTCCCTGAATTATGATTTTGAATATGACCAGATTGTATCTACCGGGGAGATGGTTTCGACGGAAATCCTGGCGAGCTATTTAAATCACGTGGGAAAGGTCACAAAATGGATTGATGCGGGTCATTACATCCGCACCAATGATACCTGGCGGGAGGGGGAGATCGACTGGGAACTTACCAGGAAACTACTGCCTCAGGCTATTCAGTTCAAGGAAAACAGTGTCTGCCTCACGCAGGGATTCATCGGTGCTACCACCTTTAACCTGACAACCACGCTGGGACGGGAAGGTTCCGACTTCACTGCGGCTATCATAGCCAATGTGATGGAGGCAGAGAGTGTAACGATCTGGAAGGATGTTCCGGGTATCATGAATGCCGATCCGCACAAATATATCAAGACCTTTAAACTTGAGAAACTTTCCTACCGGGAAGCTGTTGAAATGACCTATTATGGCGCCAAGGTCATCCATCCAAAAACAATGAAGCCATTGGTAGAGAAGCAGATACCTTTGTTTGTAAGGTCGTTTATACATCCCGAAGAGGATGGGTCTGAGATATGCAATATTGATCATCCAATGGAGTACATACCGGTATTTATCAGCAAAGGAGATCAGATTTTGATCACCGTGTCTCCAAAGGATTTTTCGTTTATCGCGGAAGAGAGTATAGCAAATATCTATCGGTTATTTTCTAAATTTAGGATGAGAGTCAATCTGGTGCAACAGTCCGCCATGAATTTCTCATTGGCCATCGACAAGCCGGAGAGGGATTTCGATCAGATGATCCGCGAGCTTTCTGAGCATTTTGTAGTTCATTACAACGACGGTCTCGAACTACTTACCATCCGCTATTTTACTCCTGAGGCTATAGCCGAAAGTACCAATGGCAGAAGTATCTATGTTGAGCAGCGTACCCGTAAGATTGTACGTTTTCTGATCAAATAACTATTGGATATCCCTGTTGAAGGTTAATCTTTCTCCTTTTGAATCTTCGTGGAATGTTCCTTTCTTACCAGGATGGTTGTTCTCGTAGACCATCTTTCCATTTACAAACGTGTTGGTTACAAAGTAGTAAAAGGAGTTACCTTCGAATGGTGACCAGTTGCATTTAGCCTGAATATTCTCCTTGGTAACAGTCCATTTACCTGCGTCGACCAACACAAGGTCAGCCTTATAGCCTTTCCTGATGTATCCGCGTTTCTCAATGCCAAACAGATCTGCTGGTGCGTGGCACATTTTTTCAACCACCTTTTCGATAGAGATTTTTCCGTTTCGGCTCATTTCGAGCATGGCAACCAGGGAGTGTTCCACCAGCGGACCACCCGAAGGCATTTTCAGGTAAGGACGACCTTTCTCCTCTTCGGTATGGGGGGCATGGTCGGTGGCAATCACGTCAATCCTGTTTTCATTGACCGCCTTGATCAGGCCGGCACGGTCGCTTGCAGATTTGATGGCAGGGTTCCATTTAATTTTCGCCCCATATTTTTCGTAATCGGCATCCGAAAACCAGAGATGGTGCACACAAACTTCAGAAGTTATTTTTTTGCTTTTAATAGGCGCAGATTCAAATAAGGCAATTTCCGCCGCAGTTGAAACGTGCAGGATGTGAAGCCTGGTTCCATATTTTTTAGCCAGCTCAACTGCTTTGGAAGAAGAGTTAAAGCAGGCACTTGCATCACGGATTTTGGGATGTTCGCTAAGGGGAATCTCTTCTCCATATTTTTCCACTGCCAAAGCAAGATTGGCTTGAACAATTGATTCATCCTCACAGTGAACTGCTATCAGCATTTTTGATTTCTGGAAGAGAGAAGCAAGGGTCCTAGGATTGTCGACCAACATATTGCCTGTAGATGAACCCATGAATACCTTAATACCGCAAACCTTTTCGGGATCAGTTTTCAGCAGTTCTTCCAGGTTATCATTGGTGGCTCCTATGTAAAAGGAGTAGTTGGCAAGGGAAACTTCCGATGCCCTTTGATATTTTTGATTTAAAAGATCCTGGGTGGTAGCCTGAGGAACGGTATTGGGCATCTCCATGAATGAGGTGATCCCTCCAGCGACTGCAGCCTTTGATTCAGAATAAATATCTCCTTTATGGGTTAGCCCGGGTTCACGAAAATGAACCTGATCATCAATAATACCGGGTAGCAAATATTTACCGGATGCATCAATTACCTCTGAATTAGCCAATATAGCTTCCGGCACCGAATCCCTGAATATCTTTTCGATGATACCATTCCGGATCAGCAGACTGGTATCCCGCAGAATCTTACCTTCATTGACAACCTTTGCATCTTTTATTACTATATCCTTCATTTGTATTGGTTTGTTTTTTATTTAGATCTTTTTTGCGGGATTTGAAAAATAGCTGGCAATTTTCATTTTGATGACCCCTTTGAAGGCTTCCCCGAAAATACTGCCACTCATTTTTGAGGCTCCCTCCTTGCGATCGGTAAAGATAATAGGGACTTCAACAATCTTAAAACCCAGTCGCCAGGTTTTGAACTTCATCTCAATTTGAAATCCATACCCCTTCATCTTGATTCTATTGAGGTCGAGGCGATCCAGTACGATACTCCTGTAGCATTTGAAACCGGCAGTAGTGTCCATGATTGTCATTCCGGTGACCATCCTCACATATTTCGAGGCACTGTAGGACATTAATACTCTTCTCAGGGGCCAGTTGATCACATTGATCCCGGAAATATACCTCGAACCTATGGCCAGATCGGCTCCTCCTTCGGCGCAAGCATTGTATAAATGGATCAAATCATTCGGATTGTGTGAAAAATCGGCATCCATTTCAAAGATGTACGAGTATCCACTCTCCAGGGCTCTTTTGAATCCGGTCAGGTATGCTGTACCCAGTCCCAGTTTACCTTTTCGTTCGGTCATAAAGAGTTGTGTTGGATATTTTTTCATTAAATTCCTGACAATTTCGGCTGTACCATCAGGCGAATTATCATCAATGATTAATATATGAAAAGGCTTAGGAAGATGGAAGATTGTTCGGATCATCCGCTCAATGTTCTCTTTTTCGTTGTAGGTTGGGATAATAATGATGCTGTCAGACACTTTCCTTTTGTTTCAATGAAGATGTAAAAATAATACAAATGTGTTATTTCTGCTAAAAAAATAGCTTCTGCTTCTTTTTTTTATTTTTTTTCATGTGTATAACATTTCAGATAGTCAAAAGGATAGCAGCAGTGATTCTTTTTTTTACGAACTATTTTAACAACTTGGTTGTTTAGGAAATAAAAACGCATTACATTTGCACTCCCTTTCGGGGCGAAAGCCGGATAGAGATTGAGGGTTTGAGCAGGAGAGGGAAAAGAAGAAAGACAATAGTTCATTGAAAGATATTGAGAAGAAGGTAAGAAGAGAAGATACTAGGTTCTGAATTGAGCGATATCTGAGAAGGTATTGTGATATTCTGCAAAAACTTTGGTAATAAAACTAAAGCCTGAGGTTAAAAGGATATAAATTAAAATTTTCTATACAACGGAGAGTTTGATCCTGGCTCAGGATGAACGCTAGCGGGAGGCTTAACACATGCAAGTCGAGGGGTATGAGTAGCAATATTCAGAGACCGGCGCACGGGTGAGTAACGCGTATGCAACCTGCCCTTTACAGGGGGATAGCCCGTCGAAAGGCGGATTAATACCCCATAATATTGTACCATCGCATGATGGAATGATAAAAGCTGAGGCGGTAAAGGATGGGCATGCGTGACATTAGCTAGTTGGTAGGGTAACGGCCTACC
>JALOCD010000135.1 GCA_023228025.1 Prolixibacteraceae bacterium
GCAGGTGCGGGAGAACCCCTGGTAAAAGAATGAACATCAAAACCGTCCGCGAATAAATGTCAAAAAATGAGATGTGGTTGGGATCGGACGGAATGAAAAACAAAAGAAAAAAGTGGAAAGTGGAAAGTGGAAAGTGGAAAGCTGAAAACTGAAAGTGGAGAGTGACCGGCCCCCTGGGCTTAGCCGAAGGGGAAACGAAGAAACGGAGAAACGGGGAAGCAATGAATCGCATGATGAAACGGGTAGACAATGTACGGACTAAAGCTATCCCGGGGTTAAGCCACGTAGTGGCGAAATCTTGGTAGCCAGGGGGGGAGCGTAGCGGAACCCCTGGTAAAAGAATGAGCATTAATATCGTCCGCGAACAAATGTCAAAAAATGAGATATGGTTGGGATCGGACGGAATGAAAAACAAAAGAAAAAAGTTGAAAGTTGAAAGTTGAAAGTTGAAAGTTGAAAGTGGAAAGTTGAAAGTGTCAATGCAGTGAATCCAGCATGGAACATGCGAGGAATTCTCTCCGCATCTTTGTACTTTCACAAAAAAAAACTAACAAACAATTAAATATTACCCTATGAAAAAAATTTTATTACTCTTGCTAATATCCGTGTTATGCCTTCAGGTCACCTTCGGTCAGGAGAGCAAAGATGCGCGCGACAAACGGATGCAATGGTGGCGCGAAGCGCGATTTGGTATGTTTATCCACTGGGGCCCCTATGCCGTCTGGGGTGGCGTCTACCATGGAAATGAACAAAAAAGAGGCGGCGCCGAATGGATCATGAACCGCTGCAAAATCCCGGTTGCGGAGTACCAACAGGTTGCCTCGACCTTCAATCCGGTCAAATACGACCCAGAATCCTGGGTCTTGCTGACCAAAGAGGCAGGGATGAAATACATCGTTATCACCGCCAAGCACCACGATGGGTTCGCCATGTTCAAATCCAACGCCAGTAAATTCAACATTGCCGACTTTACCCCTTACAAAAAGGATGTGCTGGAGGCATTGGCCAAGGCCTGCAAAAAACACAACATGAAGCTGGGATTTTACTATTCGCAGGCGCAGGATTGGAACAATCCGGGCGGAGCCGTCGCGCGCAAAGTGGCCAAAGAAGGTTGGGTAAATCCCGATTCTGCCAGAATAGATGCCTTTACGGCCGCCAACAAGGGGCACTGGGATCCGGCGCAACTCACCTCCACCATGGATGAATACATCGACCGTGTTGCCATTCCGCAAGTAAAAGAGTTGATGACCAATTACGGGGAAGTTGCCGTTCTCTGGTGGGACACCCCAACCAACATGACCGATGAGAACGCCCTGAAATTGCAGGCGCTGCTAAAACTTCAACCCAATATCATCACCAACGACAGGCTAAAACGCCCTAACTTTCCCGGAGATACTGGTACGCCGGAGCAAAAGATCCCTGGCGCCAATGAGCTCGATGGAAGAGATTGGGAAACTTGCATGACCATGAACGGCACCTGGGGTTTCAGGACAAACGACGACAAGTGGAAATCGCCCGAAACGCTGATTCGCAATCTCTGTGACATCGCTTCAAAAGGTGGCAACTACCTGCTCAATGTCGGACCGGACCCGCTTGGCCAGATTCCGCAACCCAGCATCGAAAGGCTGAAGGCGGTCGGCGCCTGGATGAAGATAAATGGCGAAGCAATCTATGCCACAAAGGCTTCCCCAATTGGGACACTGCCCTGGGGCCGTTGCACGCAAAAAGTGTTTCATGGAAATACCATTCTCTATCTATCGGTATTCGACTGGCCAATAGATGGAAAACTGGTTGTCCCAGGACTTACCCAATCAGCGATATCAGCCCGTATTCTGGCTGATGGCATTGAATTGAAATCGATCACAACACCCACCGGGATGATCCTCCATGTCCCTGAAAAGGCGCCGGATGCTGTTGCCTCAGTGATCAGAGTCACCCTGAAAGGCATTTTAGCACAAGCAGAGGTTGGTGAAAAGAAATAGATGAAAGTGGAGCGTTGAAAATAATGTGAAAATTGGAAAATGAAGCCAGCACCAGAGCGAAGCCGAAGGGAGAAAATGAGAAAATGAGAAGATGGGATGCGTTTAATCTTGAAATTTTGTAATCCCGTCAGGGATGACCAATATTGTAGCCCGGGGTAAAGCGACGAAGGAGCGAAACCCCGGGTTAGAAATGATGAAGAATGAACCGTCCGCGAACAAATATTGAAAAATGAGAAAGGTCGGGATCGGACGGAATGAACTAATAGAAATTAGAGAGAAAATGAAAAATTGGATGATTGTCATATTGGTCGCACTAATTCAATTCAATGGATTTTCGCAAGGTAATTATCAGCGAATCAAAGTTTCCGAAAATATTGAGCTGGTCAAATTGTCTGAAAATGCCTATGTGCACGTTTCCTCTTCTGAAATATCCGGATATGGCCTTGTCCAATCAAATGGACTGATTTTCATCAACGGGAATGAGGCCTTTCTTTTTGACACTCCTGTTACCGAATCCCAGACCAGGGAACTGGTAAATTGGATCAAAGGTTCATTGAAACTGAAGATCGTCGGATTTGCTCCCAACCATTGGCACAGCGACTGCATGGGCGGATTGGCCTATCTGAAAACCCAGGGAATCGAATCGTATGCCAGCAATAAAACGATCGAGATCGCCAAAGCAAAAAACTTACCCGTCCCAGTGCATGGCTTCAAAGATTCGCTTCAACTACGGCTAGGTAATGCACAGATCATGCTTTACTATTTAGGAGCAGCCCATACCTCCGACAACATTGTGACCTGGATTCCCTCTGAACGAATTTTGTTTGCCGGCTGTATGGTGAAGAGCCTGAATTCAAAAGATCTGGGAAACACCGGAGATGCCAACCTGGTTGCCTATCCGAAAACTTTGAATAAATTGCTGAACAAATTTACTTCCGCTAAAATTGTTATTCCCGGTCACGGGGATTTTGGCGGGATGGAATTGATCAAACATACCAAAGAATTATCTACCAAATTTTATGAGAAGAAGTAAACTAACCCTGTTTGTAATTTTATTTTGTACCCTGATTGCCCAGGCGCAGAGGGATTTTGTCAGATGGAGCCTTTCGCCGGATGGTGGAATTGCCTGGACCATCAAACCCGGCGATATCCACAACGACAACATTGAAATGAGCGGAAGTCAAATTTCGGCCATTGTCACCTATGGAATCGATTCGGCTCAGGCGCCGATCCTGAAAAAACAGCTGATATTCCCGATGCTCAGGACCATTCCAAACAACACCCATGCCAGCTACTCCCGGAAATTTGACCAGGGAAGTGAACCCACTATTTTGGTGAATGGCACAGTCATCCAAGAGATCCCGGTGAGTTTTCACCACAAAGGGATGCTTACCATTTCGAGCCACACAAATACTCCGCTTTCGATTAACAAAATTATCTTCCCATCGGTCGACAAGGCCGCCTTTATCGAAATCTACAGGCTGAAAAACAATTCTACCTCAGCCCTTCCAATCGAAATTGTCCATGATGTGGCAGATCTTCACAGCAAACCGGAGGAAGGTGTTTATGGCGAATATGTGGTCAGTGTCCAATCATCCAAAAAAGGGAATTTCACGATCGAACCAAACGGAGAACTTGAATTCGCAGTGATATATTCGGCAAGAAAAGTCAACGAAGAGCCATATGCCTGGTCGGCCAACTGGGAGATGTCCAAGCGCGTTGAAATGATCAGCGGGATCCTTGGTAACCTCCGGCTCGAAACACCCAACGACACCATCAACCGCGAATTTTCATTCGCGAAAATCCGGGGCACCGAAAGCATTTATGACACCAAAGGCGGACTGATGCACGGACCTGGCGGAGGTGCCTATTACGCCGCGATCTGGGCCAACGACCAGGCCGAATACATCAACCCTTTCTTCCCTTTTCTGGGAAATATCAACGGCAACGAGTCGGCCATGAACTCTTTCCGCCATTTTGCCAGGTTTATGAATCCCGAATACAAACCTATCCCCAGTTCCATCATCGCCGAAGGGGTAAGCACCTGGCATGGGGCCAAGGACCGTGGCGACCAGGCGATGATCGCTTACGGCGCTTCACGTTTTGCCCTGGCTTACGGGGACAGGAATGCGGCCAATGAACTTTGGCCTCTGATAACATGGTGCCTCGAATACCTCGAACGGAAGAAATCGCCCGAAGGGGTCATTTTTTCCAATTCCGACGAGCTGGAAAACCGTTTCGAAAGCGGCGATTACAATCTGGCAACCAATTCGCTGGCTTATGGCGGACTCATCAGCGCAGCCCATCTGGCCATGCAGTTGGGGAAAACCAAGGAGGCAGCTTTGTATGAAAAACGTGCGGGCGAACTCCGTGGAGCGATCGAAAAATATTTTGGATGTAAAGTTCAGGGATTCGATACCTACCGCTATTACGAGGGGAATATCAAACTCAGGGCCTGGATCTGCTACCCGCTCAACATGGGAATTTTCGACCGGAAAGAGGCGACCATGAAAGCGCTATTTTCAGATTATTTGTGGAGCCGCAATGGAGTGCTAACCGAATCGGGCACCAAAACTTTTTGGGACAGATCGACCCTGCACACCTTCAAAGGTCTCTTCGCAGCAGGGGCCACCGATCAGGTAACGCCCTATTTTTGTTACTATTCTGCCAAAAGGTTGTTGGGCGAACATGTCCCCTATCCGGTAGAAGCCTGGCCGGAAGGGAACCAGCGACATTTATCGGCCGAATCCGGACTCTATTGCCGCGTGGTTACCGAAGGACTGTTTGGCATTGAACCTGTTGGCTTTCGCAGTTTTACAATGACTCCACTTCTTCCGTCCGGTTGGAATTTTATGAAACTGAACAACATTAGGGCTTTTCAATCCGATTTCAACATCGAGGTATACCGCAAAGGGAAAAATGCCCGGGTGGTGGTCATCCAGTCGGGGAAAGTGCTCTTTGATAAAATTTGGGACCAAAAATCTAAAATAACTATCATGATGAAATAGAGGAGAGTGGAAAGTGGAGAGTTGAAAGTTGAAAGTTGAAAAAATTAGTAATCATATAATTCAATAATCACAACATGAAACAGATATTCCAATCCCATTTCTCAACTTTCCACTTTCAACTCTCCACTTTCAACTTTCATCTCAATCCTCGCCATGAATAAATACACCATCTTGCTTATTTGCCTTGTTTCGATTGCTTTCCCGGCCCTGTCACAGCAAAAAACTCAGCCGCTTGAATTGTGGTACGACCGTCCGTCCAAGGTTTGGGAAGAGGCGCTTCCGCTTGGCAACGGAACCACCGGTGCGATGGTGTTCGGAGGCATCAAAAACGAACAATACTCCCTGAACGACCACACACTTTGGTCGGGAGCGCCTGTTCAGGGCAACAAATCCAAGGGACCCGAAATCTTGTCCAAAGTGAGGGAGGCCATTTTCAACGGTGATTACGGACAGGCAGCAATCCTTTGGAAGGGTATGCATGGTCCCTATTCGGCTCGCTATCTCCCATTGGGCGACCTGTTCCTGAAATTCAATTTCGCGGATACGCTGGTCCAAAATTACAGGAGGGTTCTCGATTTGCACAAGGCGCTCTCCACCGTAGTTTTTACAAAAAATCAGGTAACCTACAAGCGCGAATCGTTCGTTAGTTTTCCTGATAAGGTCATGGTAATCAGACTATCCGCTTCTGCCGGAAAAAGCATCTCCTTCGACGCTATGCTCTCCTCCAAACTTCATTACCAGGTCAGGGTTGCATCTCCTGGTTACCTGATTCTGACTGGCAAGGCACCCAAATATGTAGCCCACCGAAACGACGAACCGCAGCAAATTGTCTACGATGAACCTGGCGGCGAGGGAATGAACTTTGAGATACACTTGAAACTGATCACAAAAGGCGGAGAACTGACCTCCGGCACCAATTCTGTTGGGGTTAAAAGTGCGGACGAGGTAATGATACTGATGACCGAAGCCACCGGTTTCAACGGTTTCGACAAATCTCCCGGAAAAGAGGGGAAAGATCCCGCAGCCATCGCTTCAAGACAAATAGCTAAAGTTTCTGCTTCTACTTACCAGGATTTGCTTGGCAAACATTTGACGGATTACCAAAAACTGTTTGAAAGGGTTGACCTCAGCCTGGGGAAACAAAAAATGAACCTCCCGACCGACGATAGGCTGCTTGCCGTCAACAAAGGTCAGGCCGACAATGGATTGGTGGCGCTCTATTTTCAGTATGGTCGTTACCTGATGATCTCCTCCTCCAGGCCCGGCACGCCACCAACCAACCTGCAGGGGATCTGGAACCAGTTCGTTCAGCCTCCATGGGGATGCAACTATACCACCAACATCAACACCGAGATGAACTACTGGCCTGCCGAGGAGACCAACCTCTCCGAGTGCCACCAGCCGCTCTTCGATTTTATGAAAGGGCTGGCAGTGAACGGAGCTCAAACGGCCAAAATCAACTATGGCATTCAATCCGGTTGGTGTGTGCACCACAATTCGGATATCTGGGCCAAAACTGCCCCTGCGGGCGGCGAGGATTGGGATCCCAGGGGTTCGCCGCGCTGGTCGGCCTGGCCCATGGGAGGCGCCTGGTTCTGCCGGCATCTCTGGGAACATTACCAATATACCGGCGACAAAATTTTCCTGGAAAAACAGGCATGGCCGCTCATGAAAGGGGCTGCTGAGTTCTGTCTGGCCTGGCTTGTTGAGGATAAAAACGGACTCCTCGTGACCAATCCCGGCTCTTCCCCAGAGAACACCTTTAAAGTGGAGGGAAAGGATTATGAAATCTCGATGGCATCCACAATGGATATGTCGATCATTCGCGAGCTCTTTTCCAACTGTCTGCATGCATCAAAGGAACTGAATGCCGACAAGGAGTTTGCCGCTAAAATCGAAAAGGCAATCCCGCGTCTCTATCCTTTCCATATTGGCCAATATGGTCAAATCCAGGAGTGGTTCAAAGACTGGGACGATCCGAAAGATACCCACCGGCATATTTCGCATCTGTTTAGCTTGTATCCCGGAAACCAGATCACCACTGAATTTACGCCCGAATTGGCAAAGGCTGCCAAGCAAACCTTGGTTCACCGCGGGGATGTCAGCACAGGTTGGTCGATGGCATGGAAAATCAACTGGTGGGCGCGACTGAAAGATGGCGACCACGCGCTTAAAATCCTGAAGGATGGCCTGAGATACCTTGGTCCAAAAAGCGAAGCAAAGGGTGGCGGCGGCACCTACCCCAACCTTTTTTGCGCCCACGCACCTTTCCAGATAGATGGCAATTTTGGAGGTACGGCCGGTATTGCGGAGATGCTGGTACAGAGTCATGAGGGGTTTATCCACCTGCTCCCTGCCCTGCCCGCAGAATGGCCAACAGGCGAAATCAAAGGTTTGGTAACCCGAGGAGGTTATGTTGTTGACTTGAAATGGCAAAACGGAAAACTGACCGAAGCGACAATTGTTTCCAATGTGGGCGGCAACTGCCGGATCAAAGTAGCCGGAAGTGCAACCTGCCGCGAAGCAAAATTACAAGCCGCTTCCCGTAAAAACAGTAATCCTCTTCTGCAGCAACCCGATCGTGTTACTTTTGAAAATAGCAGCAAAACCACACCGCTCAATCTGTTACTTCCCATCGGAAAACTTTATGAATGGACAACAACAATCGGCAAAACATACCATTTGACTTTCAATTAATTAACATGAATGCCCTCCATACAAAAAAACAACATGCGATTGACAATAAATAGAATCCTTCTGATTCTTCTCTTTTTGGCTTCAACATCTGTCAAAGCTCAAAATCCTGTTTGGAATGAAGTCGCACCTGGCGTCTGGAAAACCATCGTCGGAGTTCCGGACAAGTTTGACTTGCTCAACGCAGCAGGTGCTCAACCCAACATGGAGGCGCTTACGAAACTTGGCAAAGCCGGCCTTCCGCTGGCTGAAAATGGTATCGTAGCCGATGTTTCTGAAGGGAGAACCTTTTTGCGCTTTCCGCTGGTGAAAGGGGAACAACTTTATGGATTTGGACTGAATTTTAAGACCGTTCAGCAGCGGGGGAAAATCCTACAACTGCATGTCGACCATTATGGCGGGACAGACAATGGCCGGACCCATGCACCTGTGCCGTTCTATGTCTCGGACCGGGGATATGGTGTCTTTGTCAACAGCGCACGGTACATAACCGTTTATGCTGGCACAGCAGTCAGGAGGGATAGCCCTGAAGCCCCGACGCCCCGCGACAGGAACACTGACAAAAAATGGAGTTCCCAACCCTATTCCGATGCGGTTGAGATGGTTGTTCCGACTACCGGAACAGAAATTTACCTTTTTGCCGGTCCAACCCCGCTTGATGCCGTGAGGCGTTTCAACCTTTTCAACGGAGGTGGTTGCCTTCCTCCCCGCTGGGGACTCGGTTTCACGCAAAGGGTCAAGTCGCTCTTTACCGCCGACCAGGTAATCGAAGAGGCCAGGGCTTTTGCCGAAAAGGGATATCCGCTCGATTTTATCGGACTGGAACCCGGTTGGCAGAGCAAATCCTATCCATGCACTTTTGAATGGGACAAAACGCGCTTCCCCGATCCCTCCGGTTTCGTGAAAACCATGAAAGGGATGGGGATCCGGCTTAACCTTTGGACGAATCCCTATGTCTCGCCTGAATCACCGATTTATCAGCAAATAAAGCCCCTGACCGGCTCCCATACAGTTTGGGGCGGAGCTGTTGCCGATCTTACAATGCCTGAAGCGCAAAAAATTATGGTCGGTCAAATGGCAAAAGACCAGGTAAGTATTGGTATAAGTGGTTACAAAATTGATGAGTGCGACGGATACGACCGATGGCTCTGGCCAGATGTAGCAAAATTCCCTTCCGGCAACAGCGCCGAGCAGCTACGCCAAACTTACGGTGTGTTGTTGCAAAAGATGACTACTGACCTCTACCGGCAGCAGAATTGCCGCACTTACGGCTTAGTAAGAGCATCCAATGCAGGAAGTTCATCTTTCCCCTATGTCATTTACAACGATTATTACAGCCACGAGGATTTTATAACGGCCCTGATCAATAGTAGTTTTGCAGGGGTTCTTTGGACGCCCGAGGTGCGTGGGTCGAAAACCGGCGAAGAGTGGGTACGCCGCATGCAAACGGTCTGCTTTTCGCCCATGGCAATGATCAATGCCTGGTCGGATGGCACCAAACCCTGGTCATTTCCTGAAGTTGAGAAAGAGGTGAAAGCGATCGCCCTGCTTCGGATGCAGCTGATGCCCTATTTTTACTCAGAATTTGCCAAATACCATTTTGAAGGAACTCCTCCTTTCCGGGCAATGAACCTGGAACCGGGTTTTGGCAGCAAACAATCGGCCGAGCTCAAAAACGCCAACCTGATTGAGAACCCTTACCTTGAGGCTGTCAGCAAAGAGGTCAAAGACCAGTACATGGCAGGCGAATACCTGCTTGTCGCCCCGCTGTTCAAAGGGCAGAATGAACGATCAGTAATCCTTCCAAAGGGAAAATGGTTCGACTTTTACACAGGTAAACTGGCAGGTGATGGCGAAGTAATCAAGGTTGCTGCCGGTTTGGACAACATTCCGGTATTCGTCAGGGATGGCGGAATTGTGCCGATGATGCCGGCAATGATGCATGCCCCTGCTGCAGGCCAGAAGGTAGACCTTGAGATCAGGTATTACGGCTCCATGGCAGGCAGCTACCTGCTTTACGATGACGATGGTGAAACCTTTGATTATGAAAAGGGAGCCTTTTCGTGGCGAAAAATCACCGTCTCGCTCGATAAAAAGGGGAAAATGCAGGGAGTCATCTCAAAGGCAGAAAAGGGCAAACCGGACAATATTGGTACAATAACCTGGAAAATTATGACGGAATAATGAGTAATATATTTTCTTGGTGAAACCTTGGTGCCTTTGTGCCTTCTATGTTGAAAAACAAATTTTAGAGCTAAAATCTTTCAATTTTGCCCTTTTCTTTTTCGTAAACCCTTTTTTAGTTCAAAACAAGGATTTGTCAAGGCCGTAGCGAAGCGGAGTTCATATAGC
>JALOCD010000136.1 GCA_023228025.1 Prolixibacteraceae bacterium
GGCACAGGATGTTTCGATTTTCCACCTCATTCACCGAAACAAAAAGGGGGTTGTCGTTGTGGTCAACAAATGGGACCTGATTGAGAAAGACAACAAGACCATGAAGGAGTTTGAGGCGCAGATTTATGAAAAATTCGCCCCTGTCACTGATGTTCCGATTGTCTTTAGCTCTGCCGTGACCAAGCAGAGGGTATTGAAGATACTGGAGGAAGCGATGCGTGTTTACAACAACAAGACCAAGCACGTTCCAACTTCAAAATTGAACGAACTGTTGGCGGAAGCGCTTGAGGCTTTTGCACCTCCTGCCTACAAAGGGAAATACATCAAGATCAAATATGTTACGCAGTTGCCAAGATACCAGACTCCCTGTTTTGCATTCTTTTGCAACTTGCCGCAATATGTCAAAGACCCATACAAGCGCTACCTTGAAAATAAAATCAGGGCCAGCTTCGACTTTACGGGTGTGCCAATACAACTCTTCTTTAGACAGAAGTAAAGGTTTCAAGTTATTTTTCCTTTGCGGAATAAATAATTACAAATTACAAATTACAAATGAAGGAGCATTAGAGCGTTAAGCCATTTCTCCTTCGCAATACACACAAAAATGCTATTCAATGAAATGGGGCTTGACCCCCGAATCCTGAAAGGGATTGAAGCAATGGGCTTCGAAACACCTTCACCTATTCAAGAACAATTTATTCCGGTTTTTTTAAAAGAGCCGAAAGACATCGTCGGACTGGCACAAACCGGTACCGGTAAAACTGCCGCATTCGGACTGCCGATCCTGCAGACGATCAACCCCGCAAATAGGGTACCTCAGGCTCTGATCCTGAGCCCAACCCGCGAGCTGTGCGTCCAGATTGCGCGGGAGATCAAAGAGTATTCCCAATTTTTACCGGAAATCGTTATTACTCCGGTTTATGGAGGTGCTGATATGGGCGCCCAGGTGAAAGCGCTACGTGCCGGTACCCACATCATCACTGCCACTCCTGGCCGTATGCACGACATGATACGCAAAAACAAAGTGGATCTCTCTCAGATTTCAATCCTTGTATTGGATGAGGCCGACGAAATGCTCAATATGGGTTTCCAGGAGGATGTCGATGCCATTCTGGCAATGACGCCCAAAGAAAAATTCACGCTTCTCTTCTCGGCCACGATGCCCCGGGAGGTTGCTGCCATTGCCAAAAACTACATGACCAATCCCTTGGAAATAGCGGTTGGCAAAAAGAACAGTGGCGCCGAAAACGTAGAGCACATCTACCACATGGTGCATGCCAAGGACCGTTACCTCGCTCTCAAACGGGTGTTGGATTATGTTCCTGAGGTATATGGCATCGTTTTCTGCCGTACCCGTCAGGAGACCGGGGAAGTGGCAGCCCAACTGATCCAGGACAATTACAGCGCGGAGGCATTGCACGGCGATTTGAGCCAGCAGCAGCGCGATTTCGTCATGAACAAATTCCGCAACCGCGGCGTACAGATCCTGGTGGCTACCGATGTGGCTGCCCGCGGACTGGATGTCAACGATCTTACCCACGTAGTCAATTACAATCTTCCCGATGACTCGGAAAATTATACCCACCGAAGCGGACGTACTGGCAGGGCTGGGAAATCTGGGGTATCCATCTCGATCATCCACCTGAAAGAGCACGGTCGTATCCGCATGATTGAAAAGAGCCTGGGCAAACGGTTTGTTCGGAAACCGGTTCCTTCCGGGCAGGAAATTTGTGAAAAGCAACTCTTCTACCTGACCGACAAGTTACAGGAGGTTACTGTTAACGAGGATGAGATTGCACCATACCTCCCTTCTGTTTATGAGAAGTTTTCGAACCTTTCCAAGGAGGAGTTGATCAAACATATTGTCTCCCTGGAGTTTAACCGCTTCCTTGATTATTATGGAAGTACCCCCGATTTGAATATTCCGGACGGACATGAAGAGCGCAGAAGTCCGAGGGTTGTCGAAACTGAAGGATTGACAAAATTCAGACTGAATGTCGGCCTTGCCAAAGGAATTTCACCCAAAGAGGTGATCAATTTTGTGGTGGAAGCTACCGGCAGAAGAAATGTAGAGATAGGCAGGATCGATCTCTTTGGCAGTTATTCTGTTGTTGAGGTTGAAGATGCCGCCGGAAAGGCATTGCTCCGCAATTCGAGGGGTATGTCATTTCGAGGGACCTTCTTTGATGTAGAGGTTTTCGAAGAGAACCGCGACGACCGTTCCTTCCGTGGCAGACGCAGCGGAGGATATCCGAGGGCAACTGAAGGAAGAACAGATTTTAAAAGGATGGAGCGGAAGAGGAGGTACTAATTGATGATAACTTTTCCAAAGTTTTTAATTACGATCAACTATTAATAACTTTTCCAAAGTCTTTAAATTAGATCCATTATTGATTGTAACTATCGAACTTTGGAAAAGTTTTAATAATTTTTAAAAGAAATCCACATTGGCAAAAGTACGCTTAACTCCCCTGGCGTATTTTACCTTTGGATATCCCACAATCAAAACCAGCCCTTCGCGGCTTTTGAACCGGATCTTGTATTTGTCCCTGAACTCCTTTGCCCCGGATCCAAACTGGATGAACGGATGGATGGCGCCCAGCATGCATGAGCCTAATCCCAGCGATTCAGCAGCGGTCATGGCATAGGTCGCGGCAATGATCGGATCGGCCGGATCGCAATAGGGTGTTCCATAGAAATAGAAGGCGACGGGGGCATCGTACGTTACCTGGTCGATCCCTTTGTTCATCGAACCAATATAGATATCGTAAATAGGACGGATGAATTTCTTAAAAAAGCGGATGGTCCGCTTGTCGTAGAACGGCGTCATCAGCGCCATGAACCATCCTGAGACAAACCACCTGTTTTTATCAAGCAGGTTGCAATAGTCGGACGAAAATTGTCTGACTTTTTCTTTTCCCTGCAAAACAACCACATTGACATCCGACGGAGGAACCCCCATGGGCGCCGTCTGTGCAGCCGTGAGGATAAGGTCAATAACCTCGCGAGAAACGGGCTGGTCCCTGAATTTGCGGATACTCCGGCGCGACTGGAAAAGTTGGAGCAGGGAGTTGTAGTCAGGTTTCACCGATGGTTCCGTAAACGGGAACAGATCATCAGGAGTAAGGCACCGGCCTGTGACATTGATGGCATTTTCAGGACAGACAACCATACATTGGCCACAGGCCATGCAGCCGAACACTGGCTTCTCCGATCTGGCTGCTTTACCGTTGATAATTTCGAATCCTAAATCTGAGCAGACGGTAACGCACTTTCCGCAACCGTTGCATTTTAGCTGGTCGATGGTAACCGTTGCCGTTTCTTCAGTCCTGCTGGTAGGTATAGACATGGGTTTCAGGGTTTAATGGTACCCCTAAAGTAATAAAAAAGTGTAGAGTGAGCTAAAATGCCTAAAGTATTCGCTATAGGTATAAGTAGTGTGTTAAGAATTGCTTGAAGCGTAAATATTGTGAAAAATTTGTGAATCAACAGAAAAGGTTATCTTTGAAAATAAAAAATGATTTCATTAGCTAAAGACTTACAGAAAGTTAAGAGTAATATTGAGGAGTTTGGAGAGATTACCATCAGAGTTCTTCAGTATCTGCCCAATGTATTAAGTAGCCATGAAAAAAAGAATGATTATACCATTCATACCTCGCAAATTGCCGGAACCACAAAATATATTAGACCCATCAATCATAAATTATTCATATATAATGCACAAGATTTTGTGCACTCATTTGATGAATTGAAAAATAATCTTGGTAAAGTGAAATTGGAATTGAAAATTAATGGGAATGAAAAAGATTGTATTGACAAGACCTTATATACAATTCAGGAAAGGTTCGTTGGACACCCTCAAAAGGTCATAGGTATATTTCTAAATGATGTCCAAAGAAAGGAAAATGACAATATTAGTTTTACTTTGGTCTCAGGATTATTTATGGTTTATTCAAAGTTTCTCACGAAATTGGAGGGTATTTATTACTTAGACCCACCTCCAAATGCAACAAAAAAACCGTATTCAGACTATATGAATAGATTTTCAGAATTGATTTCCGGGGATTTTAGAACTTTGCTAACCTCTTAATTTCTTCCTTCGTTGATTTGAGGCCTTTTCGTCTGCAACTTCTAATATTCTGGATATATGATGTTTATCTATTAGTCTGTTTTTGATTATTTTACAGTATTCTAAATCCAACTCAGTCCCAATCCATTTTCTTTTATAAGCCTCAGAAACTGCAAATGTTGTTCCTGAACCACCAAAAGGGTCAAGAATTATACTGTCAGAATTCGAAGATGAAAGAATAATTTTTCTAAGCAACTCAACTGGCTTTTGAGTTAAATGGGGAAATTTTTCCCAAGCGCCATTTGATATTGTGGGTATTTCAAATACGTCTTTTGGTTTTGCTCCCAAAGGATTAGGTTCCCATAAATAATCTTTTTTGTTACCGTTAGAATATTGGGAGGTTTCTGCTTGAGTTCTTTTGGGATACTTCAGAGTATGTTCATTATACTGTATCCTTACTTCGTCAATGTTTAATACAAATTCTTTTGATTTTCTGAAGTGTAGTATACTTTCATGAGATCGTCCCCAGTCGTTTCCAAGATTAGCTTTGTTTCGATAAAACCAAACAAGCCATTTACACCCTTTAAATAAGGGTGAAGCAGACCATTTTATATCAGCTAGTATTTCAGAAAACCCACAAATATATAATGATCCAGATTTTTTCAAAACTCGATGGGCCTCTGAGATCCACTCCATGCTCCACTTAATATATTCTTTTTGATTGGCGAATGTATCCCATTCTGCTTTTTTAATATTGTAAGGAGGGTCGGCAAAAATTAAATCAATTGAGTTTGAATCCTGTAATTTCAAAAATTTGATAGCATCATAATTATATAATTCACCAAATTCACTTTTAAAATAGGGTGTAATCGATTCCCTCTCTTGAATTCTTGGTCGATACTGTATTTCAAGTTGGAGTTCTTCTACTAAGAAAGAAATTTGTTCTTCGGAGTATACACGATAGTTATTTATTGGGTGCCTTGAACATTTAAATTTGCCATTTTTATCCCATCTTCTAAGCGTTTCAGAATTAATATTCAAAATGTCAGCAGCTTGACTAATTGATAAATACTTTTCCATATCCTTATACAACCTTATACATGATTATACAGCAAATATATGTGAAAAAGATTGGAATAAATAGTATTTTTAAACAATTTATTCCATGTCTGGTGTAAATTTAAATTTGCCTACAAAGTGATGAAGAGCTGTACTTTTCTTTGCGTTTTTTGCGGCCCCCTTTGCGCTCTTTGCGTGAACCGTTTAATTGACGGACTTACTAATTCTAGGTGAAATCGTTTCCAGTCTGATAATCTTTAACATATATATTTTATTTATTTTACGAATATACATCAGGAGAATTCGTAAAAAGCGATAAGAGTTATGCTGGCTAAATACCGCTTTACCCTTTTGATAAATGCGTTATCAGTCATGGTCTGAAAATTTGTGCATATATTGACGGTATCACAAATTGTATATACATTTGTGATATTAATCTATAATTATGAAAACACTTTCATTAAAACTTGAAGATCAGATTTTTAACGAAGCAGAGGGAGTTATCTCTAAAGTCAAAAAGACGAGGAATCGATATATAAATGAGGCGGTTGATTTCTACAATCGGTATAACAAAAGGAAACTTCTTGCTACAAAACTTGCCAAAGAATCAAAATTAGTTCAGGAAGAATCGATGTTGGTGTTAGCTGAATTTGAAAGAATAAGCCATGAGGATTAAACAATTCGATATTTGGACTGCTGACCTTAATCCCCAAATTGGTACAGAACCCGGCAAAATCAGACCTGTTCTAATTGTTCAGACTGATTTACTTAATTCTTTGCATCCATCAACAATTATTTGCCCTATCACGACAAATGTTGTTAAGGAAAGTGATATTTTAAGGGTACACATAAAGAAAGGCACATCTAATATGCAGAAAGCATCCGATTTGATGATTGATCAAATAAGGGCTATAGACAATAGGAGATTTATCCAGAAGATTGGTGAGCTACCAGCTGATTTAAGAAAAAAAGTAACTGAAAATCTCAAAATAGTATTGGACTTTGAATAAACCCACGCCTGCTAACAAAGGCTATGGAGCAATAGCGGCTTAAGTTTAAAAACATCAGGTGGTCATGTC
This sequence comes from Prolixibacteraceae bacterium, assembly GCA_023228025.1. Taxonomy (GTDB): domain Bacteria; phylum Bacteroidota; class Bacteroidia; order Bacteroidales; family Prolixibacteraceae; genus CAINVV01. The sequence goes on from JALOCD010000136.1 coordinate 6,208, forward strand.
TACAGAATTGTCCTGGCAGACACTTTCGGAGCTTGTTATCACGCTTCTGCTCATAGCCTCAAACCGTTAGCGTTTTTTTAACAATCGGCACCAACGAATAAAAAATGACCATTATAAAAACAATCCTTCCTAAACATTCGATCCTGAATGCCAATCATAAGAAATATGATTACGTTGACAGTTTTCAGGGTGTTCTGAATGACGAAAAAGATCAATTTTCAACGGTTGACATTGGGAAAGCATTCTTTTCTAGCGGGCCCAAATGGGTAGGGATACTGTTCGCTTTTAGGAATAGGATCGTTTCCATATTTGGGCTTAAAACCTCTGGCAACAAGGAAGAGATACAAAACCGGCTCGACAACTTTAAGTACGAACCTGGAGAACAGCTTGGACTTTTTAAAGTGTTTGACAAACGGGAAAATGAAGTTGTCTTGGGAGAGGATGATAAACATTTGAATTTCAGGGTTTCCCTGTTTGTTGAGCGACTTCATGGTAATGAACTGCAAAAGGCGTTGACAATTACAACAACTGTGGAATTCAACAACTGGTTTGGAAGGCTATACTTCCTTCCGGTGCGGCCTTTCCACAAGCTCATTGTACCGACCATGTTAAAAGGAATTATCAGGGAGTTGGAGAAGCGGAATGTTTAGAATTACTGAAGATTCAATGTAATTCCCTTACACTCACCAACCATTTTTGAGCTAATTATTAAAATTCACTAATTCAAAATTGTAAATAATTGTCCATTTTCAATTGTCCATCGTCCTTTGTCATTTACCTTTTAAACGATTTCCCAACCTTTTCTTACGGGTTCCCTGATAATTTCGTCTGCTTCAGGCATGCCGGTGACTTTCATATTCGCGGCATCCCAGTAAATTTTCTTTCCGCCGAGACGCAAGGAGAGGACCCCGAGGAGTACGTTCTCTGTGAGACGGGCGCCATATTCAAAATTGGACATGGCGACGGGCCCTCCTTTAATGGCGTCAATCCATTCACGGTGGTGTCCTTTTGAGCGGGGAAGGGATTTTTCAGGTGGTGTAAACGAATTACGCAACGTTTCGGGGAAGATGACCGGTGCACTACCGGTACCCCCATTGTTAAGGATAATGCCTTTATCACCTACAAACATGGCGCCCCTACTACTCAGTGCAGCGTTCCTCGGTAATAATTCAGGGAGTGCAGGTTTCAAACCGCCAGAATACCAAATTAACTTGATGGGTGGCTGATCACTGTTGGCTGAGAATTGGTAATGGCCAATCTCGCCATAAGGTGCGATCTCCTTACTGCCATAATTGCCTGCAGGGAGAACCTCTACGCTCTCAGGAGGTTGCAGGTTGAATGCCCAGGTTGCGGCGTCCATATCGTGGCAGCCAAAATCCCCGAGTGCCCCACAGCCAAATGCCCAGAAATCCCGCCATCTTACCGGTGTATACAATTTGTTGTATGGGTGCCAGGATGTAGGACCGAGCCATAAGTCCCAGTTAAATCCTCTTGGTATAGAGGTAGATTTACTTGGATATCCTGGGTAACCCGGCAGCCAGCGGGTTGCACCGACCCATGAATGCGCTTCCCGTACCGTGCCAATCGCTCCGGCGCGAAGATATTCCACAGTTTGCCTGATACCGTCATTGCTGTGCCCCTGGTTGCCCATCTGGGTTGCCAGGCCGGTCTCCCTGGCAACATCACAAACTTTCCGCACTTCCCAAATATTATGGGTCAAAGGTTTTTCACAATAGACATGTTTCCCTGTACGCATCGCAAAGACAGAGACGTAGGCATGTGTATTGTCGGGAGTTGCGCACAGGATGGCATCGAGTGATTTCTCCTTTTCCAGCATGATCCTGAAATCCTCATATTCCTTCATTTTGTAATTTGGGGTTTTCTTACAGTAGAAAGACTCAATGTGCTTCTTTACAGGTTCCCTGCCGGTATCTATGCTGTATAAAATATCATTTTTCCAAAAGCGGGCAGGATCGGCAATTGCCGTCATTTGGACATCTTCCAGATTAAAAAGTTGATTAATACTGTACAGTGATTGTCCTCCGGCACCAACAATGCCAATGTTCACTTTGTCGCTTGGGGCAACATAATCCTTGCCTCCAAGTGTACAACGGGGTAGGATCATTAATCCGACAGACGATATACCCACCCCCTTTATGAATTTTCTTCGCGGTATATCTCTATCCTTGCCCATGTTACAATTCATCTTGTCAATTTTTTTCATGATTTTAGTAATGGTTACAATATCAATAGTTCGTTAAATTTTAAGCTGCAATTCTGCCATAAATCAATAGTTCTTTGAAAATTTTCTGATTTTTTGGCGTGTTAGGGTTGATAGCAAACATGCACATAAATCGTTCGAGCATTAAGGTATTGTTATACTGGGTTTTGTAATCCGACATTGAGAATGGTTTGTCTTTGTTTTCTCTTGTTGTTAACCAGTCATGTTTCGCAAGATTGACAGCAGTAAGTGCAGCATTGAAGTGAAAATCCAGTTTGTTTTTACCTCTTGCCTGGCAGTTTGTCAAACCAGTATGCTGCTTGGCATCACGATACAAGAATTCAATCTGGAACCGTGCCTGATAGTAGCGGACAATCTTTTCTCCTGCTTGCTTTAAATCAGTTGAAAAATACATCTTTCTGGCTGTTTCCGTTCCATTTTTGTAAAAGATTGCAATTGCCAACTTGATGTCTATTTTGAATGCCTTCGAGTAAACAACTGCCGAATAGACTGTAATATCTTCGTTGGACAGATCCAAGGAAAATTGATTGGGATCAAAGTTGTTAACATCAACTAAACCGGAAAACTTCTTTGGAGCTCCTTTTTTTCCTGTTGGTTCACCAGTAAATCGATACTTTAATACGCTGTCATCCCTTAATCGGCTAATGAAGTGCATTCCTGTGGACAGGACTGCATCGACAAAAGGTCTTTTAGCGAAATAGGCATCGGCTAATATATAGTGAGAATACTCTTTGAACGATGTTGCATTTTCTCCCACCAGACTTGCATAGTAACTCAACAGGGTCAATCCTTTTTCAGCCAATTCAACTGCAGGTGGGGTCTGCCAGGCTTTTAGATGCAATGCTGTGTTATTGACAATATCAACAACAGCAAAACCACATAAGTCCAATCCCCATTTTGCTGCACCGGCAACGCCAGACCAGTATCTTCCCCTGCCGTAAGTAGCCTTGCCAGCTTTGGGAATATAACTTGGGTCTAATGCAACAGCGCATTCACTGGAAATTGTTTGATTGATCAACTGCTTATTAAAGGAGAGGAAGTCAAATTCTTTCTCAAACTGATTTCGATACGTTTGCTCACAAAGAGGGCTGAACCTTCCAAGTTGCAAGAAATTTATCCTACCTTTGATGCTCAAAATATGCCAAAGAACGCTAATAATAAAGTCTTTGCGGGATTTATTCAGCCTGTTAAAAACCTCATTTTCTAATACGCTGATAATCAAACTCTTAACCTTAGGGATCATAACTAAAAAATTACGGAATAATCTTTTAAGTTACTGATTTCTAAGGTTTTAACCAAATTATTTCACACTTATTTTTGATTTATTTTGCTGATATTCAGATATTTATATTAAAATTTACCGAACTATTG
>JALOCD010000137.1 GCA_023228025.1 Prolixibacteraceae bacterium
CCACAAGATAAAAAATTATCCGCTAACTACAAACATTTCAAAGAACAATTTTGATCAAAATATCAATAAAATCAATACCTTTAGAAGGTTTTCTTAACTAAACGACATTGATTCGTAATTTGTAATTTCTATTTGTTCAGGTCATCCAACACATTCATCACCTCCCTAACGTGGCCTTCACTCTCTTTCATCATGGCGGCCTCTTTCTCGTTCAGTTGCAGTTCGAAGATTTTTTCGATCCCGTTTTTACCCAGTACAACCGGAACGCCCAGGTAGCAATTGTTGATACCATACTCGCCTTTCAGTTGAATGCAAACCGGGAAGATCCTGCGCTGATCTTTAACGATGGCCTCAACCATTTGGGCTGCAGCAGCGCCCGGGGCATACCATGCTGAAGTTCCCATCAGTTTTACCAACTCGCCGCCACCAACTTTGGTGCGTTGAACGATGGCGTCAAGCCTCTCTTCAGATACCAATTCCGTAACCGGGATTCCGCCAACCGTGGTGTATCGTGTTAATGGGACCATGGTATCACCGTGACCACCCAGCAACATGGCTGTGATCTCTTTTTGCGAGATATTCAATTCATCAGAAAGGAATGCACGGTAACGGGCTGTATCCAGGATACCTGCCATCCCCAAGACCCGCTCGCGCGGAAACCCGGAGCTCATATGCGCCTGATAAGTCATTACGTCAAGCGGATTGGAGACAATGACCAAAATGGTATTGGGCGAATATTTTACAATGTTTTCGGTTACAGATTTGACAATTCCGGCATTCACCTGAATCAGGTCGTCCCTACTCATTCCAGGTTTACGGGGAAGTCCTGAAGTGATTACCACAACATCCGAATTGGCGGTCTTCGAATAATCCCCGGTAACACCGATGGTCTTGGTATCGTAACTATTGATTGGGGCTTTTTGCCAGATATCCAGCGCTTTTCCTTCAGCAACACCCTCTTTAATGTCAAGAAGGATCACTTCGTTCACAATTTCACGCGACGCCAGTACATCTGCACATGTGGCGCCCACGTTTCCTGCTCCTACAACTGTAACTTTCATATGTTTATAATTTTAATTTTCAATTGCCATATGGAACTCCCAGGAATCATCCTCGTTTGTGCGAAAGATTTTCTCATGGTCGTTTCATTTGCTATTTTTTTACAAAGATTAATAGATTGTTTTCCTATTGCCAAGATTAATGAAAATTTAATTGATTAATCTTTTTACGTCAGCTATAATTCTGTCGGCCAAAGAATTGGCTTGCTGAGCCGTACTGCTTTCAGAATATATCCTTATGATTGGTTCCGTGTTTGATTTGCGCAAATGTACCCATTCATGGTCAAAATCGATACGCACACCATCCACATCTGTGATTTTTTGAGATTTATACTGTTCCTTTATCTTCATCAAAACAGCTTCAAGATTTACTCCCGCATCCAACTCTATTTTTTTCTTGGCCATAAAATAGGAGGGATATTGTGCCCTGAGTTCAGAACATTTCAGTCTGCTTGTCGCGAGATGGGTTAGAAAGAGACCGATACCAACCAAAGCATCGCGTCCATAATGGCTTTCGGGATAGATGATGCCGCCATTGCCTTCGCCGCCTATCACTGCATTTGTCTCTTTCATTGCCTTGGTAACATTCACCTCTCCCACTGCCGATGGCGTATATTTAACACCATGCTTCTCAGAAACATCCAATAGCGCCCTGGAAGAAGAGAGATTGGAAACGGTATTTCCCGGAGTATGTGCCAGGATGTAATCGGCGACCGCCACCAAGGTATACTCTTCGTTGAACATGGAGGCATTTTCGCTGATAATGGCCAGTCTGTCGACATCCGGATCCACCACAAAACAGACATCAACACTGTTTTTCAATACTTGTGAGGCCGTGTCCACCAGGTTTTCAGGCAGCGGCTCAGGCTGGTGGGCAAAATTCCCGGTAGGGTCGCAGTTGATCTCAACAATCTTTGCAACTCCAAGAGCCGTTAGTAGCTTTGGAACAATGGTGCCACCCACAGAATTTACGGCATCGATGGCCACACAAAATTCTGCCTTGCGAATCGCAGCTACGTCTACCAACTTCAATTCTAGTACTTTTTGAATATGGTAATCCAAGTAATCAGCCTGGGTAATAGCGCCAAGATCCTCAACATCTGAAAAGATAAATTCGTTGGCCTCGGCCAGCGCCAAGATTTTCTTCCCTTCCGAGTCGTTTAGAAATTCGCCATCCTCGTTCAGCAATTTAAGGGCATTCCACTGTTTCGGATTGTGGCTGGCAGTGAGAATGATCCCTCCATTTGCCTTTTCAGCGGTCACAGCCAATTCGGTGGTGGGGGTGGTTGCCAGACCTATATCCGTCACATCAATTCCCATTCCTGATAAGGTCGCGGTTACCAAACTATTTACCATTGATCCGGAGATACGGGCATCCCGCCCGACAACAACCCGAATTTTAGTGGTTGGTGCATGACGCTCTTTGACCCAAACAGCATATGCTGCAGTGAATTTAACTACATCAATGGGGGTTAAACCGTCACCCGGTAATCCACCAATCGTTCCCCTGATACCTGAAATCGATTTTATTAGACTCATGTTTCTGAAATTTTAAGGCTACAAAATTGTTAAATTATAGTTGTTTTTCAAAGTAATCCCCGACATTGAATTGGAGGACTGTTTTTTATCCGTTTTTTTTGCGAAATTTGCTGCGGAATTGTACAATTACTTGAATACCATGAAGCGAGAACGAGGACAGGAGCGCGATTCGAAGCGTACCGTCGAGAAACGTAGTCCGGGGAGCAGGCCCCGCATCAAAAAAGATGAGGCGTCCGGAACGACCGGACGATCCAAAAAGGTGATCAGAACAGGATCTGCCTATCCCGAAGAGGTGGTCAAAGCCAGAAAAAAAACAGTGATACCTCCCCCTGTCAGTGCAGGAAAACGGATAGGAAAATCAAGGTCTGAAGCCGTCAAGGCGGAGAGCCCGAAACCCAAAAGAATCTTTAAAGAGCGTACATCGGATATCTTTCGCCGTAATGTAATTAACAAACCGGTTCAAAAACGGTTCGAAGAGACAGAAACCGATAGTTTGATGACCGCCAAGGGAAAAGTTCTCCGTGGTAGGCTGGGCAAGCGAAATGTGATTGAAGGATTGGACAGGGAGAAGAGAAAGCCTGTTGCAAAAGCGCCAAAAAACGATGGAACAATCCGTCTGAACAGGTTCATTGCCAACTCCGGGATGTGCTCCAGGAGAGAGGCCGACACCTACATCGCAACCGGATGTGTGTCGGTCAACGGCGAGATCGTTTCTGAAATGGGCTACAAAGTAATGACCGGCGACTCGGTCAGTTTCAACGGCAAACTGCTTTCGATAGAGAAGAAAGTATACGTTCTGCTCAATAAACCAAAAGGATTTGTCACGACCGTGGAGGATCCCCATGCCGAAAAAACGGTAATGGACCTTATTAAGAATGCCTGTTTTGAACGGATTTACCCGGTTGGCCGCCTGGATAAAAACACAACTGGCCTTTTGCTGTTTACCAACGACGGGGACTTGACCAAAAGACTTACCCATCCGAAGTACAACAGGAAGAAAATCTACCATGTGCATCTGGATCAAAAAGTGACCAAATCACACCTGGATGAGATTGTCAATGGCGTAACACTCGAGGATGGCTTCGTCGCAGCCGATTCGGTCAGCTATGCCGATGAAGAAGACAAAAAGCAGGTTGGTATCGAGATCCATTCGGGAAAGAATAAAATTGTACGCCGCATATTTGAACACCTCGGATACAAAGTAGTGAGACTCGACAGGGTCTATTTCTGCGGATTGACGAAGAAGAACCTTCCACGTGGGAATTGGCGTTTCCTGACGCAAGACGAGGTCAATATGCTTAAAATGAGCTCCAATTAGGCTAAAATATCCAATACTGTAATTTTCTCCACTGCCAGGAGACTAATTCAATAGCTGTGAAAGAGGATTTTTTGCAAAATATCACCCAAAATCAGGGGATCATCCACAAAGTCACCAGGATATATTGTGACAATGAGGATGATCGCAAAGACCTTTTCCAGGAGATTTTGATTCAGTTGTGGAAATCCTACGACAAATTCAGGGAGCAATCCAAGTTTTCGACCTGGATGTACAGGGTGGCCATTAACACAGCAATCACAAATTTTAAGAAGGAGGCAAAAAACAGAAGGAAGAGTGAATTGGGAAAAGAAATCTATCTTCTGGAGGATGAAGTATATGATTATGAAAAAGAGGAGCATCTGAATCTGCTCCACGAAGCCATTACTCAGCTGACGGGAATAGAAAAATCAATCATTTTACTCTATCTTGAAGACAAACCATACGAGGAGATTTCAGAAATCACAGGGATTTCACAGAATTATGTGCGGGTAAAAATGAACAGAATTAAGAAAAAACTGGAGTACTTTGTAAAAAGCAGAGAGCGTAACTAGATGGAATTGAACGAATTTAAAAAAGCCTGGCAAAAGGCAACTTCTGATACGGTCCAGCAAAAAGAGCTGGATGCAACATCCATTAACGAACTTTTGAAGAAAAGGAGCAAAGGAATTTTATCCCGACTTGACCGTAGCGTTAAATTTGGAATCTGGTTCCTGATACTCTTCTTTCTTTTTACACTTGCTGATCAACTAATGCCCGCTGATGTCCTCTTTCCGGCCCGTTGGAAAGCGGAACTTGAAGTTCCCATGTGGATCAATGTTTTGGAATGGTTTGTCAACATTGTGCTGATGCTCACAATTTTAATCTTTATTGTCAGATACAGGCGACTACAACTTCAAACGCTTGCTAATCAGGACCTTAAAGGGGCAATTCAAAAGGTTCTCACACTCCTGGATACATTCAAAAAAGAGTTTTACCTTTCTGTGATCATTCTGATGTCGGGGGTGGGATTGGGATTTCTGCTGGGTGCGACCAAAGGGTTCGAATCCATTAAAATCAGTGAAACCCCGTCTGTTATGGCGATAGTCGTTGTCGCCTCTGCAATGCTGGTGTTGTTGGGTTTGATAATTGGATCGATATTCTATATCTTTCACAAGGGTTTCAATCTTTTATTTGGCAATTACCGCAATCAATTAATCCAATCTTTAAATGAGCTTCAGGAGCACGAAGAATAGCCGGCATCTTTTCACTTTTTCGTTGCTATTCTTCTGTTTCTTCAGTACCGTTGGATTTTCTCAGCCTAAACAAATTCATGGTCGGGTTGTGAGCTCAGCCGATCTTTCCCCTCTTCCTTTTGTCCATCTTCGGTTTGATTTTGGCAATAGCGGAACCATCAGCAACATCGACGGGAATTTTACACTTTCCGACACAGTGCGCGAAGTCCAGCTTAGCTATATCGGTTTTCAGCCATTGAATGTGGCAGTCGGGAGGTCAAATGATGAAGTCTGGATCATAAAATTAACACCCGACAAACACATGCTCAGCACCATCGAGGTTCGTCCTGGAAGGGATCCTGCCTACCGCATCATGCAGTCGGTCATGGATCACGCAAAAGAGAACAACCCCAACAACCTGGGAAGTTTCCAATATACCTCCTACCACAAATTCTGGTTGTCGGCTGATCCGATAACTGACAGTAAATTCAGCGGAAAACTAAAAATTTCGCCCATAGAGATTCAGAAACTGCAGCAAAAGTTCGAAGCTAACCACATGCTACTGATTGAGACGTTGAGCAGAAAAAAGTTCCTTCAACCCCAGCACGAAAACGAGGAGATTATCTCATCCAAGGTATCCGGGTTGAAGAAGGAGAGCTTCTTCCTCCTGGCAACCCAGCTTCAAAGCTTTTCGATTTATGAGGAAAATTTCTCCCTCCTCAGTAAAAAATTCCTCTCTCCTGTCTCCAAAACTGCGTTAAAAAATTATTCTTTCATCCTCGAAGACACCCTGTTGATTGACCATAAGGACACTGTTTTCCTTATTCGGTTTCACCCTGCAAAGGATCGGAATTTTGATGGGTTAAAGGGATTTTTGCACATCAATTCACACGGGTATGCCGTTCAGAGCGTAATTGCAGAACCTGCGATTTCAGACAAGAAAGAGATATTTGCCTCTATTTGGCAACATTACGACAGGGTGGATTCTAACCGGTGGTTTCCATCTGAACTTAATGCCGCCATCAATTTCAGAATGATGACCAGTTTCCCGTTGGATTCTTTGGGTAAAAAACGAAATCCGCTTGAACTGTCAGTCACTGCCAACAGCCGAACCTACTTGTATCAAAGGGAGTTAAATATTCCGCTCGACCCAAAATCATTCCCCAAATATGGCGTAACGGTTTCGCACGAACAGCGCGATTCGCTCCTGGATACAAAAGGGTTCAGGTACATCCCTCTAACACCCAAGGATTCTGTCACCTATCTTTACCTCGATAGTCTGGGGAATAAGCTAAGGTTAAATGAAAAAGCAAAATTACTGCATTCCCTTTCGCTCGGCACTGTCCCAATTGGAGTGGTTAGTGTCAATTACACCTACCTGTTTGGTTACAACATCAACGAAGGTTATAAAATTGGTCTTGGTGTAGAAACCAATCGCAAACTATCAAAATATATCGCGGCAGGCACCTATTTTATCTACAGTACCCGGGATGGGCTTTTCAGGCATGGAGAGTGGTTAAGGATCTATCCAACAGGCTATCCCGACTTAAAGATACAATTGGCTTACAAGGATATGAAGAAGGAGTTTGGAGAATCGACGCTTCTGGAAGAGTATGATATTTTCGAACCCGAGTATTTCAGGTCACTTCTGCTTCAGCACATGTTCCACACCAAAAGCTATACCGCCAGTGTGGAAATGCGGCCGGTTCAGCCGCTGAACCTAAGGCTCTTTATCGACAAAGCCACCAACCTCGACAATGCCTACGGCGATGTGGTTGTCGCTGGCTGGGATCCATTCCAGTTGACTCGTGTTGGTTTTCAATTGCGCTATTCGCCTGGCATTGCATTTCTCCACGAAGTTGATGAACTGATCCAGAGTTCCCCACCGCACGCTGACATCTATCTCACAGCAATTCAAGAACTTAGTGCATTTAAAAGTCAATATCGATTCACCAAATTTGAGGCAAAGGGAAAATTTCGCCTCCGATTGTCCGCATTGGGTACCACTTCATTCATGCTCAGGGCAGGCAAAATCCTTCAGACGGCGCCATCTACCGAATGGTTCAACGGATACGGCAGCTATTCAGGAGGTTTTACCATCCTGGCGCCCTATACTTTTGCCACCATGCGCCTCAATGAGTTTTCAGTCGACCAGTTTAGCTCCCTGCATATCCGCCACAGTTTTGGGACCGGATTCATTCCCTCCTGGTATTTTATCCGACCAGAGCTGGCCATAGCCCAAAATATTGGAATTGGTTCCCTCCAATCCAAATATTCTGTTCCCACCGGAGCAAATGATTTTAGAAAAGGTTTTTATGAATCAGGAGTGGAGCTAAACAGAATTTTGGGTTCCAGTTTTGCCGGACTGGGAATGGGTGTCTATTATCGGTATGGGCCATACCGGTTTAGTACCGACAAGCTCAATTTCGCGTACAAGTTTACGTTGAATTTTAAGTTTTGAGGCGGGGTGGTCGGCAGTTAGTTAATGGCGGTTGGCGATTGGCTTTTATCCTGTGGGGTTTTTAAATATTTGTTCCGTCCGTCCGAATGGATATTAAATCATTTTTGAAAATGCTACCGCGGACGGTGGTCATCGTGGATTCGTTTACCCGGTTCATTGTTTCTCCGTTTCATTTCTGCCACCGTTCGGAGTTCAGGTCACCAAGTCGCCCCTTCTCCCACTCTCCCCGTCCCCAAGTCCATCAGTCCCCAAGTCTTTTCCCGTCATATCCGTCTTCCCAGTCCTCTCCGTCATTCATAACGCAGCGCCTCAATCGGATCCAACTTAGCGGCTTTAACGGCAGGAATAACGCCTGAGGCGAAGCTGACCAGCAGGCAAACGGTAACTCCGCCAATCATCCAGTTCCATGGCACGATGAAGGCGGTTCCCATAAAAAGGGAAATAATGTTGCCGGCAAGGATTCCCAGCAGGATACCCAAAGCGCCGCCCATTTGGCCAATCACGATCGATTCGATCAAAAACTGGTGGCGGATGGTGCCGGAGTTGGCGCCAATGGCTTTACGGATGCCGATCTCCCGGGTGCGCTCGGCAACCGTAACAAGCAAGATATTCATCAATCCGATGGCAGCGCCAAGCAATGTGATGACGCCAATAATGGTGGCGGCCATCGTAACATATTTGATGTTGTCAAGAAGGATGTTGACCAGGTTGTCGCTCTTTTCTACAACAAAATCACTGTCGTCCAAAATATTGAGCTTGCGGATATTTCGGAAAACACCCTCTGCCTCACCGGTTGCGGCATCCATCAACTGCGCGGAGTAAGGATGCACGCTGATCCTGAAATTCATTTTTGGCCGGGCAAAATATTGGCGCACATTGGCAAAGGGTAGGAAAACCAGCCTGTCGCCGGTCTCGCCGAAACCACTTCCTTTCGACTTCAGGGTGCCCACCACAACATATTTTCCACTTCCGATCGTAAGCAGCTTCCCAATAGGATCAACTCCTTTGGGGAACATCTTCGGCACCATTTCTGCCCCGATCAAAGCCACATTGGTCCCATCGAAGGCCTCCTGCATCGAAATATTACGCCCGCTTTCAATATCATATCCATCGGTAGCAAGGTAGTTTTCATCAACACCCCTGACGATCACATTCGGATTGCTCTTCTTCGATTCGTATTTAACGGTCGCCGTATTGGTTGCCATCGTTGAAATAGAAACGATGGCGGGGAAATGGAACTGGTCCCTGAAATCCCTGGCCTGAAAATAGCTGATGTAGCTGTAGTTTTTGGAACGGTATCGCTGATTGCCAATCTGAATTCTCATGCCCCTGCTCTGAATGGAAAAGGTGTTGGCCCCCAAACGGGTGAAATCTGCGGTAATGGCATTCTTGATGGAGTCAATGGCGGTCAGGATGCCTACCAACGCCGAAATTCCCACTGCGATAATCAGGATCGTCAGTACCGACCGAAGCAGGTTGCTCCTGATCGACTGAAAAGCGATGTGAATATTTTCAACAACAAGTGGCTTAAGTAACATAACTGAACAAACAAATTAAAAATTACAGATTAAAGATTACAAATTACTGCTTGATGGTCTTTTGTTAGAATGGCAAAAGCTGCAAGATTTGCAGGTGCTTTTCTGTAATGATATGAATGACAAGGTAGTCTATTTTTTTAAACTTTGAACGTATAAAGGTAATAATGAATTAAGGATGGCGCAATACCATAATGTAAAAACAGAGGCAAATGACAACGGTACAATTTTCGCAATTGAGTCCACTATAACAAGTCTTTTCCTGATACAAAGACACCAAGAAGACACAATAGTTTACAAAGAATTATAGTGCTGATATTAAAACCTTTGTGATACCTTCTATGTTGAAAAACAAATTTTAGAGCTAAAATCTTTCAATTTTGCCCTTTTCTTTTTCGTAAACCCTTTTTTAGTTCAAAACAAGGATTTGTCAAGGCCGTAGCGAAGCGGAGTTCATATAG
>JALOCD010000138.1 GCA_023228025.1 Prolixibacteraceae bacterium
ATGTACATCGATAAATGACATGGCTTATTTTCTTGAAATTGCTCATGTCACGAAATTAATAATTTTCAGGCATTGCCTTTTAAACATTACCACCACCAAAGGAGGTGGTTTTAAAGTTTATAATAAAATTGCATAGTTTCGCATCCAACTAATTCAATAGAATTAATAGAATACATGAAGATTAACAAAAAAGTCAGATATGGCCTTCGGGCAATGACTGAAATAAGAGATAGTCATCAGATTGGTATTTTGCAAAAGCAAATTTCAGAAAACCAAAGTATACCATTGAACTTTCTAGATTCAATTATTACAGGGTTAAGGAATGCAAATCTCATCACTAATTATTCAGGGAAAAGCAGTGGCTACATTTTAACGAGATCTGCAAAGGAAATTTCTGTTTATGATATATACTGTGCTTTTGAACCAGAGTTAGCCCTTGTAAATTGTATATGCGAATCGAACGAATGCAAACACGCTAATATGTGTACGACGAAGGACTACTGGTTCGAATTAAACAACCAAATCAAGCAGATGATGAAAAATGCTTATCTCGATACTTTAATTGTAAACGAAAATAAAGGCCCAACGAAAATAAAGGCCCATTAATAATTTAATTTTGGATTCTATGAAAATGAAGTTTCTTATTATGGTTGTGGTTATCGCCGCACTTTTTAGTAATTGTAAAAAAGACGAACAGGTCACGTCTAATATTCCTGCTGCGTACACCAGTGCAGTTGCCTCTAAAGGAGGAATGTTGTATGATAAGTTTTGGGCGCCAGAAACGGGTTACGATCAAGGTAGCGCAAAACTTGCAACTTTGAACGCAAAACCCGACTTTTTTAGGTGCAAACAGTGCCATGGTTGGGATTTGAAAGGGAGAACAGGTTCTTACATTAACCGTACCCCTAAAACATCCCGTCCGAATATTGCAGCGCTTGATCTCTCTTCTTATGTAAAGGCTAAAACCGAGCAAGAATTGTTTGACGGGATGAAAAAAACTATCGGAAGGAGAAGTTTGAGTACCGATTTAACAACCTATAACCCCGCAACTCCTTCGACCCTCACTGAAGGTGATAAAATGCCTAATTATTCAGAACTTTTATCTGATGCGCAAATCTGGGACATTGTTAAATATTTGAAAGAAGGTGCATTAGATGTGACACAACTTTATGATGCTACTTACACAGGCGTTTATCCAACTGGTTCAGTTGCTTTCTCAAATATTGGGAAAAATGGTAATGCAGCGAACGGCAATGCACACTATAAAGCAAAATGTTTAATGTGTCATGGTGCGGATGGCAAATTAATCCCTAATCTTGACGCAACTACCGGAATGACAGTAGGAAAATTTATCCGTTCCAAACCTAACGAATTGCAGCACAAAATTAAATTTGGACAACTAGGTACTGTTATGCTCGGTGATTTTGCAATTACGCTAAGTCAGATGAAAGATTTGTACAAAGCAGGAACAGATTTAACAAACTTTCCTGACTAAAAATCACCCTAAATTTTTGGGCAAATCCCCGAAAATAAAAATACTTTAATCATAATAAAGCGTCATAATCTAAGGGTTATGGGGCTTTATTTTTATGATTTTTTTATCTAATAACTTATAGGTCGATTATCTTTTGATTCATTCAATTTGGAATGGAAAATACCATAACTGAAATAAAGCAGCAAGCCAATTATAAGCCATACACCGAACCGGGTCCAGTTGGTGATGCCAAGTTCGCTCATCAGGTAAAAGTTGGTCAGGAGACCTATCACCGGAATGAATGACCAGGATTTGACAACCGAAAGAATGGTCACAATGATCGTTGTCAACCAAAACAAAATATATGGAATCGAATGAATGGAATAATTTGTAAAAATATTTTCCAGCCCGGGAACCCCCGTATTTGTATAAGATAGGATAAAACCAACAATTAATACGGTTGGAGGAATATAATACCTGCTATTGAGGTATGGAACAATAAATCCCTTGTCATTCCGGGTTCTTGATCCCTTTGGATTGATGATCAGAATTCCACCGGAAACCAAAACGAAGGCGAACAACGTACCAATACTTGTCAGGTCTGTTACCTCGGTCAGGTTCATGAACAGCGCAGGCAATGCAACGAGCACTCCAGTCACAATCGTTGAAAAGCCGGGAGTCCGGTATTTGGGATGCAGTTTTGCAAAGATGGGCGGCAATAGTCCGTCGCGGCTCATGCTCATCCAGATACGAGGCTGGCCCAATTGAAAGACCAGTAAGACACTGGCCATGGCGATCACCGCGCTGATGGCAATAATCCCCGAAAGTTTGGCCAGGTTCAGTTTGGCAAAAACAAAGGCCAAAGGATCGGCAACTCCCAGTTGATCGTAAGACACCATTCCAGTTAAAACCAAACTGACCAGAACATACAATATTGTCGTTATCAAAAGGGAATAAAACATGGACCTGGGAAGATCTCTCTTGGGGTTTTTGCACTCTTCGGCCGTAGTGGATATGGCATCAAACCCGATGTATGCAAAAAATACACCCGAAATGCCTTTTAAAACCCCAGGCAAGCCGTTGGGAGCAAATGGCGACCAGTTGGCCGGATCAACATAAAATGCCCCGGCAGCAATGACCAAAATCAGCACACCAACCTTGAGCAAAACCATCATATTGTTGGCCCGTTTCGACTCCCGTATCCCAATATAACAAATCCAGGTAATAATAACCACAATCATGAAAGCCGGTATATCTGCGATCAGTCGGAAATTGAAAATTTTGGGAGCCGTTGTCCAGGCCTGGTATGCCTCATTCAGCGTCGGGCTCAGGCTAGAAATGGAAGTTCCATTTTGGATCAAGGTCAACGCTTCATGGTATCCTCTAAACGCCGTGAGATAATCCGTTGTGAGGAAATCGTAAATATGAATGCCAAATCCTGAAAGCAAGCCGGTAAAATAGCCTGACCACGAGATGGCTACCGCGATATTCCCAATGGCATATTCCATGATCAGGTCCCAGCCAATAATCCAGGCGACAAGTTCCCCAAAACTTGCATAGGCATAGGTATAGGCGCTACCGCTAATTGGAATGGCCGAGGCAAATTCGGCGTAGCACATGGCTGAAAGTCCGCAGGCGATGGCCGTAAAGACAAACAACAGGGAAACAGCCGGACCACCTGTTGCGGCAGCATTTCCGATGGTACTGAAAATTCCGGCGCCCACTATGGCGGCAACTCCCAAAGCCGTCAGGTCTACCACGCCAAGCGTACGCTTCATTCCGGTCCCATGAAGTGACAGGTCAGACGAATCGTGCAGTATCTTGGAGATCGATTTTTTTCGGAAGAGGTTGCCGGTTCTCATTCGGAAAGTGACTAAAGTGACTAGCGTGAACTAAAGTGACTAAAGTAGTAAAGAAAACAATTTATTTACTCTTTTTGTCTTCTATCAGTTTTCCACTCAGTCGAAGCAATTCAGTTTCCGATCTTTTGGCCTGAAACTGTGCTGATAGAAGACTATTTTCAGCTTCCAGTTCAGAGAGTTGAATTTGACGCAGCTCATAATCACTCATCTCCCCAATCCTAAATTTTTCGAACGATATTTTGGCAGTGTGCCTGGCAACCTGAAGATTGGCCGTCTCGAGAGTTACCAATTTTAAGCCATTTTTGTATTCATTGTAAATCTGCCAAAGTGAAGCCTCCATCTCTACAAGAACCTGTTGATAAGATAATTTGCTCGATTCTGCCTCTATACGGGCATTTGCAGAGGCCCTGCTTTTGTTAAACCCATCAAACAGGGGAACAGAAAGGTTCAAACCATAAACTGGCCCCCGGTTCTGGTTGACGGCCGTGGAGCCCCAATTGTACTTAGAATGGTTGTATGCATAATCAGTGAAAAAAGCCACTTGCGGATACTTCGGGGAATGCGTCAACCTGTAGTCAAGTAAAGCAATATCCGCAGACTGTTTGGCCAGATTTATCTGGCTATTGTATGAAAACAGAGCTTCTTTCAGGTTGGCATAATCCAGCAGTTGATTAAACTGAATGGTCGATGTAACATCAAAATCATCATTTATATCCAAAACCAACAATGCTTTCAATTTGGCCTTGGCATTGTTAAGCGACACCCTCTGTCGAAGAAAGGAGGCGCTATCTGCATTGAGATCCGTCGAAGCCTTTAAAAAGGCCAATTCTGAAGTAGTGCCAATTTGCAGCTTCTTTCTTGTCAACTCATACCTGCTGTTTGAAAAATCTATGGCATTCTGTTGCACCTGAAGCAGGTTTTTCAGCTGTACGATCGCAAAATAGGCGATAACAATCTCCGAAACAGTATTCTCAATGGTGGCTCTTGTGGCAGTCTGCTGAAGCATTTGCAATGACCCAAGTTTCTCTTTTTTGATGAACATCCCAAACCCGTTAAACAGGGTCCAGTCGAGCGAAGCCCCCATGTTGTAGTTGGATGTTTGCTGGTTGGAACTTTCAGTTTTAACCCCCAATATATCTTCAGTTTTCGCGGAGGTAACGCTTTTCTTCGTCCCGCCATTAATGCTTAGACTCGGGAGAAAACCTGCATTGCCAAGGGTATTGTTGTTTTCAGCGATTTTTGAATCGTTGTTGGCAATTTGAATGGAGAAGTTATTCTTCAACCCTATTGCAATGGCCTCTTCAAGGCTGAGCGAACTGGTTTGCCCATTTGCCATAAAGCCCATGCACAATAGAATGCCAATATTAAAAACCAAATTTTTTATTTTCACTTTATCCATTGTACTATTGACTAATCTTCAATCTCGGCACTCAATTCCTCTTTCTCATCAGCGAATGCGATTTTTCCTGAAATTAACGTGTAGAGCGCCGGAACTACATACAGGGTCAGTATCAAAGAGAACATTAATCCACCGATGATCGCGATACCCATCGGAACCCGGCTTTTTGCAGCAGCTCCAAGAGCCAGTGCAATGGGAAGCGCACCTAACATGGTTGCAAGACTTGTCATTAAAATTGGACGCAAACGAAGTGTTGCAGCCTCCAGCACCGCCTCCTTTAAAGGTAAGCCGGATAATTTTTTCTGGTTGGCAAACTCGACAATCAGGATTCCGTTTTTGGTCACAATTCCAATCAAAATGATGATTCCAATTTCGCTAAAAATGTTCAGTGTCTGGTCAAATGCGATCAACGATATCAAAGCCCCGGCAATGGCCAGCGGTACCGTCAGCATCACGATCATCGGATCGCGGTAGCTTTCAAACTGCGCTGCCAACACCAGGAAGATCAGGATCAAAGCAAACACAAAAGCATAGACCAAACTGCTGGCATTTTCATCAAAGTCGCGGGAGGATCCTGCCAAAGATGTGGAGAAATTTTCAGGCAGTACCTCTTTGGCAATACTCTTCATCTCGGCAATTCCTTCACCCAGCGTAACTCCGGTGGCAGGCTGAGCTGCAATCGTTGCGGAAACATATCTGTTGAAACGATAGATCTGAGGAGGATTGCTCTGATTCGAAATCTTCAGAACATTATCCAATTGAATCAGCTTTCCGGCAGAATTTCGTACATAAATGGAAGAAAGGTCCATGGGATTGTCGCGGTTCGACCGTGATGCCTCCCCAATCACCTGATACTGTCTGTCCCTCATAACAAAATAGCCATAGCGTTGCTGACTGAAATAAAGCTGGAGGTTTTCGGCAATGTCGCGGATGGTCACACCTAGAGTTTTTGCGCGGTCACGGTCAATATCGATCCTTAGTTCAGGTTTGTTGAATTTCAAATCCACATCGACAACCTGAAATGCTTTGTCTTCCATGGCTTTATCCAAAAATTTGGGCAAAACTTCCCTCAGACTTTCGAAATCAGGCGCCAGGATAACAAACTGGACCGGTAGTCCTGCGCCTCTTCTGGTGGTTGCAATGGTCTGTTCCTGAGTAGCATATCCCCTGGCGAAATTATTCTTTCGCAACAATCCGTTCAGCCAGTCTGCAATCTCCTGTTGCGAGCGTGTCCGCTCATCCGGATTTACGAGGCCTATCCTTGCCATACCTATATTGGTCCCCTGCATTCCGGTCATGATCATCAATGTCGATTTTTCGGGAATCGTATCAAGTATCTCCGCCAGTTTTGACATGTAATTGTTCATCGATTCGTAGGCTGTACCTTCGGGCGCCGTGGCGGTAATGCGTATCCTGCTTTTATCCTCCATCGGGGCAAGCTCAGATGGGATCATCCTTCCAATCAGCACAATAATAACAAGTGACGCGATCATGATCACCACTGCTATCCACCGATGTTTGATGAACGATCTCAACGAATTGTGGTAGCCTCTGGTCATTCTCTCAAAAAAGAGTTCGCTGCTGAGGTACAATTTCGATTCTGAGGTACTTTTTTTGAGCATTCTCGCACACATCATTGGCGTGAGCGTAAGCGAAACAAAGGCTGAAATCAGAACTGAACCAGCTACAGTAACCGCAAACTCCCGGAAGAGCCTCCCCGTAATTCCGCTTAAGAACATAATGGGCAAAAATACGGCAGCCAGGGTGATGGTGGTCGAGATAATGGCAAATATGATCTCCTCAGAACCTTTGTGACCCGCGGCTATAGGTTTTTCACCCAATTCTATCTTCTTGTAAATATTTTCGAGCACGACAATGGCGTCGTCCACCACGAGTCCTGTTGCCAGCACAATTCCAAGTAAAGTCAGGAGGTTAATTGTGAAACCTGCAAAATACATGATGGCAAATGTTCCGATCAAGGAAATCGGAATGGCCAGAACGGGTATCAATGTTGTTCTCCAGTGCCTTAAAAAGACAAATATGACCAGTACAACCAGTGCAAATGAGAAGAAGATAGTCTCCTCCACCTCCTTGATCCCTTTTCGGATATTTACCGTAATATCATTGAGAATTGAAAGCTTCAGGTCAGGTGGCACCTCCTGTTTGAGCCTTTCAACCCGTTTGTAAAATTCATCAGCGATGGCAATGTGATTGGAGCCCGGTTGTGGCTGGATGGCCAATCCGATCATTTGCACTCCTCCGTTTCCCTTGAAGTTGCTTTTCAGCGATTCGGCGGCAAGAACTGCCCTGCCAATATCTTTCAGCCGGATCAGTACACCATTTTGCTCTTTGATCAGCAGGTTGTTGAAATCATCCTCGGTAGTGAGTCTTCCAAGTGTCCGGATGGTCAACTCACGTTCATAACCCTCTATCCTGCCGGAAGGCAACTCGACGTTTTCCCGTTGAAGCGCTGTCCGAATATCCGTTGGGGAAATCTGAAATGCAGTGAGCCTCGCCGGATCAAGTTCCAACCGCATGGCATATTTCTTTTCACCGTATATCCTGATATCACTAACACCCGGAATGGTCTGCAAACGCTCCTTAAACACATTTATCCCGAAATCAGTCAGTTCCAGTAGGTTTCTTGTTTCACTTTGAACGGTCAGGACAAGGATGGCATCGGCATCAGCATCAGTTTTGACGACCACAGGAGGATCACAATCGGGTGGCAGACGGTTTACCACACGCGAGACCCTGTCGCGAACGTCGTTGGCTGCCGCCTCCATGTCAGCATCGATGTTAAATTCGACTGTAATTCGGCTGCTACCATCACTGGATGAGGAGGTTAATGTACGTATTCCGGCAATTCCGTTGATCGATTCCTCCAGCACCTGGGTAATTTGCGTCGCCATTACATCCGCATTAGCCCCTGTGTATGAGGTGGAAACGGTGACAATAGGTGGATCCACACTCGGAAACTCGCGCAATCCAAGCATTTTAAAACCAACGAAACCAAAAAGTAGTAACAGAATGGATAGTACAGAAGCTAGTACAGGCCGTTTGATACTGGTGGAAGCAATGTTCATGCGATAATATTTTGTTTTTTCATGACCGCATGGAATACTCTCATTTTCAATATCGGTTGGTATAAAGATTTTCTCATGAGTATTTCATGTCGTTCGTTTCAAAATTTGGTTACCTGTTCTGAATCTTCACTTTGACTGCCATTCCCTCTTTGACTTGTAACAAGCCGCTCAATATCAGTGTATCATTGGGAGCCAAACCATTGGTTACTTCAATCTCACGCGATGTTCGGTAGCCTGTTTTGATATCTACCGCCTTTGCTTTCCCCTTTCGCAACACAAATACCTGTTCACCCTCCATCAGCGGAACAGTTGCTTTGGCCGGAATCATGATACATTCCTTGTTGGGAAAGAGTTTAAGGTCAATTTTCGAATATGATCCTGGGTACAAAACCCTTTTAGGATTAGGACAAAGCGCACGTACCCGGATGGATCCGGTTTGGGGATCTATTTTGGATTCGAGGGCATAAATCTTAGCAGTAAATCGTTCCTCCCTGCCATCAATGCCAAAATCAAACTCTTTTCCGATATTGAGGTTGGAAATAAACTTTTCGGGAACGGCAAAATCCACTTTGATCGGATCTATCTGTTGAAGCGAGGTGATAATTGTCGTATTGGATACGAAAGCGCCTTCACTGACCATTCTCAACCCGACCACCCCCGAAAATGGGGCATGAAGTTCTGTTTTGGAAATCTGAGCTTTGATCAGGTCGTTCGCTGCTTTCAGGGTATTGAAATTGTTTTCTGAAATATCGAGCTCTTCTTTGCTGATCCCCTTAAATTGATATAGCTCTTTTTTGCGGTCCAACTCCTTTTGTGCGAGTTCTATCTGCAAAACGTTGGATTTTAACTGGGCTTGCAAATCTTTATCGAACATCTTTACCAGCAATTCCCCTTTGGAAACATTGCTCCCCTCTTTGAAAAATATCCCGGTTACTTTCGCCGATATTTCAGGCCGAATGTCAATCTCCTCATTTGCAAGAAGTTTGCCGGTATATACATTTGAAAAATCGAGGGTGGATAGTTTAAGCACCTGACCATCCACAGTCAGAATATTTCTTCCCTCGGCAGGAGCGCCACTCTTTTTCGCATCATTTTTACAAGACGAAAATAGAAATACAGTTACCGCCATCAACAAGGCAACTTTGGCAAGTTGGGTCATTATTTCAAGTATTGATTCAGTTAGTTTAAGCTTTCAAAAAATATTTCACCACGACTTGTCCCGATTATTCGGGAAAGGACTCCAAGTACGCACAAAGGACACAAATCTAAATGCTTACATGATCATTTGTGCCCATTTGTGCCCATTTGTGCCCATTTGTGTTCATTTGTGCCCATTTGTGCCCATTTGTGCTCATTTGTGCTCATTTGTGTTCATTTGTGCTCATTTGTGGTTGTGCCCATTTGTGTTCATTTGTGGTTTTATTTCACCAACGCATAAAAACAGCGAATCGGAGAATCAATTTTACCTTCCGCAACAAGTTTTTTGATCAACTTATCCACCTCTTTTTTGTCAACACCGGATGCTTCGGCGATTTCTCCGCCTTTCATCGGTTTGCCTGACTTCTCCATTGCCTTGATAATTGCCTCTTTTGCTTCCATAACTTTTAATTTTTATAATTGGTATAAGCGCATAGACCGCCCAAATATATTTTCTTACTCATTATTAAATGCTTGTAATACTGCCATTTATCAGAATAATTATTTGAAATTTAATTGTAAAACAGAGATGATTTGCTAATAGAC
>JALOCD010000007.1 GCA_023228025.1 Prolixibacteraceae bacterium
TATTCCGTCAGCCCCAATATCTATTCTTATAAATTAGAGGGATCAGATTCCGACTGGACTTTAGTAAAAGGGAGTAATGTCGTCCTGCAAAATCTTCCCAAAGGAAATTATTCATTTATGCTTCGGGCCAGAAAACCTGCTTCCGCCTGGAGTGAACCCATCAAATTCGGGATTGAGGTAAGGGCAACCATTTGGCAGCATCCATTGTTTTATTTTATTGTCATATTATTCATCACCGGAATTGCTTTCCTTCTTGTATTGAGGAGAAAAAACCTGGAACTGCGTAGACGTCAGATGGAACATCAGATGATATTGCTGGAGCAAAAATCACTTCAAGCCATGATGAACCCTCATTTTATTTTTAACTCCCTGGGCTCAATTCAAAACTATCTTCTCCACAACAAGGCGAATGAAGCTGGCATTTACCTCTCTCAATTTGCAAGATTGATCAGACAAAATCTGAATGCCATAGATACTTCAACAGTCGATCTCGAAGAGGAGGTTGATCGTTTAAGAAACTACCTTGATCTTGAGATATTGCGGATGGGTAATAAATTCACCTATTCTATTGAGATTGACGAGGCTGTTGAGTCTGATGATGTTTTAATCCCTTCCATGATCATTCAACCTTTTGTCGAAAACTCAATCTGGCACGGCATAGCCAACATTGAAGGGAATGGCTTCATTGGCATCAAATTCCAGCTAAAAGATGAAAAATCACTCAAAATAATCGTTGAAGATTCCGGTATCGGCATCCAAAACGCCGAGAAATATGTTTCGCAAAGTGATAAGCATTTGCATTTAGGCATGACCATCACCCGAAAAAGACTGGAACTTCTCAGTCAAAAGTATGGGGTTGAAACGAGCGTTAACTACAGGGAAAGATCTCCTGGAATGCAAAATCCCGGAACAGTTGTTGAAATTACCGTACCACTACTCTTTGGAAAATCAGAAATTCGTTCCTGAGCCGCTGCCGTTCAATAAGCGAAATATCCCTTTCCTACATCCAACCGCTCCATTGGCTCAATATCAAATTTTCATTTTTGGACAATTTATACTATTGTGTCAGTATGCCTGTCGATTTTGACGTTTTCTACAGGTTACTTTCTGCTTTACCAAACCACCCAACTTTAGGAGATTATTTGATCCCTATTTAATGAAGTACTTAGATCGAGCAGAGGCAAAAGCCAAAGCTCTCTAAGTGGCTTCATTGATCCAAACAACCGTTTCATTTATTGTCTTCCACTTTTTCCTATATTTGTACATCACTTCAACTATTAACAAATCATGGCGACAATCAAATCCAAGAAGCTGGTTGGCGGCGATCTGGCCATTTTGGCAGGAGAGCAATGGGCCTATCTTATGGCAAACATAGTTTCACTGGGACTTTCGCTTTTGCTGCTAAAATTCATGTATGACCGAAAGATCTTCCTTAAAGCATAGTTACCGGTGCTAAATGAATCTCACTTGTTGTCTGCGGAATACTGGCAACAACTACTCTACTTTTGCTAAAAGCCGAGTCTGCGCCAGTAGATTACAGATTAAAATTATCGAACACAGGATCAATGAATATTATATAAATTTCATTCCCAATTACTTAACCTTAGTAGAAAATACGTCATGTGCAGAAAATTATCCTTAATTACCTTATTAAAAGTCTTTACAAGATAACATTAACAGAGGCTACAACGGAATAAGATAATAAGGTTAGATTCAATTTCAGGATTGTTTTCTACTAAGGTCGGTTGAAAAAATAAGGTTTATATTATCGAATTTTGCTCCTTTAAAAATCAACAATCGACATCAACTATTATTCAACAATGAACAAATTACTACTACAACGAACAATTCTTCTCCTTCTCCCCTTCTCATTGGGACTCCAGGTGTCTGCTGAGTCCCGCACAACCGACTATACCAAAAATGTAAATCTTTTTATCGGGACCTTCCGGGATGGACAGACCTTTCCGGGCGCTTGCTACCCTTTCGGGAGCATCCAACTAAGCCCGGATACCCGGAAAGAGGGGTCGCTTGCCTGTGGTGGGTACTACTACCCCGATTCAATGATCCTGGGGTTCTCCCACACACACCTGAGCGGCGTAGGTGAACCGGAATACCGCGATGTGTTGTTCATGCCGAATGTCGGAAAAATCCGGTTACAATCGGGGAAAGAGGAGGTGAAGGGCACCGGATATCAATCCTCGTACGACCACAAAGATGAAAAAGCCGTTCCCGGTTACTATTCCGTGTTGCTGAAAGATTACAATGTGAAAGCTGAACTGACGGTTACAAGCCGCGCAGGATTCCACCGCTACACCTTCCCAAAAAGCGACAGCGCCAGGGTGATCATAGATCTGACTCACCCCGGAGGGGCAGAGGATCTGATCATTACCAAGGTTTCCGACCACGAAATTGAAGGTCTCCGACGTTCGCATGGTTGGGCATGGGACCAGTATATCTATTTTGTGGCGGAGTTTTCCAAGCCGTTCAAATCTTTTGAAATAGCAAAAAACGATACACTATTGGGAAATGCGACTTCCAGCCGCGGTAAAAATATCAAGGGAGTCGCAACATTCGCTACTAGTGAGAAAGAGGCGCTACTTGTTAAAGTGGGCATCTCTGCAGTCAGTTGTGATGGCGCCAGAAAAAACCTAAAATCCGAAATTCCGGGTTGGAACTTTGATGAAATCGCTATCCAGGCCGGGAAAGCCTGGAACAAAGAGCTGGGCCGTATTGAAGTAACCGGTGGCAGGGAGGACGACCGGGTTCAGTTTTACACCTCCATGTACCGGTTGTGCATTTCGCCTAACCTATTCATGGATGTCGATGGCCGCTACCGCGGAGTCGATCACCAGGTTCATCTCGCGAAAGGGTTTGTAAATTATACGGTATTCTCACTGTGGGATACTTTTAGGGCCTTTCATCCCCTATTCACCATCATCGACCAGAAAAGGAGTATGGATTTCATCCGTACCCTTTTGCAAATTTATGACGATGGAGGCCGATTGCCCATGTGGCCACTCGCCGGGAATTACACTGATGACATGCTTGGTTACCACTCCATTCCGGTTATCGCCGATGCCTACCTGAAGGGTATTCGTGGTTATGACACCATTAAGGCGTTCACCGCAATGAAACACAGCGCAGAAATGGACAAACTTGGCTTAAAATACTACAAACAAATAGGGTTCCTCCCCTGTGATCACCGGGCGGAATCTGTCTCCAAGACATTGGAATACTGTTACGACGACTGGTGTATCTCACAGGTTGCCAAAGCAATGGGCGCAAAGGAAGATTATGCAAACTTCCACCAACGCGCCCATAATTTCGAGAATGTCTATGATGCGTCTAGCGGTTTTATGCGAGGAAAAGCAATGGACAGAAGCTGGTTAACACCTTTCGATCCCAAAATCAATTCTGCCTATTCTGAAGGGAATGCCTACCAGTATATGTTTGTCCCGCACGACGTGGATGGCTTAAAGAAGCTGATGGGAGGGGATAAAAAATTCGCCGTCTGGCTGGATACCCTCTTTTTTATGCCGTCCAAGGATCCGCTGAAAATCGGGGAGTACTGGCACGGAAATGAGCCGGGGCACCATCTTCCCTACCTCTATGATTATGTTGGGGAAGCATGGAAAACCCAATTCCTGACCCATAAGATCCTGACCCAACTCTACCGGAACAAACACGATGGATTGGCAGGCAACGAAGACTGCGGCCAGATGTCGGCCTGGTATATCTTGAGCTCACTCGGGTTTTACCCCGTTTCGCCAGGACAGAAAATCTATGCCATTGGATCTCCCCTTTTCAAGACAGCCACCGTACATTTGGAGAATGGAAAATCAATTGTCATCCGTACTAAAAATGGTTCTCCAGAAAACTATTACATTCAATCTGCCACCTTCAATGGCAAAAACTATCCCAACTCCTTCCTTAATCACGATGATCTGATGAAAGGAGCTGAACTCACCTTTACCATGGGAGCTTCACCCAACAAAAACTGGGCGCAAAAACCTGAAAACAGGCCTTATTCCGAGAATGGCGAAGGTGTAACCAAACTGCCATATTTGGCCTCAGGCAATCAGTTATTTCTCCAATCCACAAGGATATCCCTGGCTTGCGAAACCGATGGCGCCGAAATACGATATACCTTGAATGGCGCTGAACCAAACAAAAATTCAGATTTGTACCATTCACCGATCGATATCGAAAAGACAACCTTGCTTAAGATGAAGGCCTATCATTCAGACCTGATGACTAGTACTCCCGTGGAGATTCTAATAAAAAAGGCTGAGTTGAACGATGCCATCCTTATCTCTGACCTTCTTCCCGGATTGGCCTACGATTACTTCGAGCGGTTCTTTGTCCAGGCCACGGACCTCGAACTGGTCAAACCGCTTTCAAACGGGGTGACACAAAATTTCAACATCCAAATGGCCAGAGTGCCCAGCTATTTCGGGTTGTGGTTCAGGGGGTATATCAAAGTCCCCCAGGATGGCCTTTATACTTTCCATCTTTCTTCAAACGATGGAAGTCATCTCTATATAGATGGAAAAGAGCTGATCGAAAATGACGGCAACCATGCGATGGTGGAAGAGCCCGGTTGTGTTGGTCTTAAAGCCGGATACCATTCCATCGAAGTACAGTACATGCAATGCGGCGGTGGAAAAGGATTAAAAGTGAGCTGGGAAGGGCCAGGAATCAAAAAAGCGGAGATACCGGCTTCAGTACTGTTCAGAAAGCAATAAGGATTGTTCAATTTCTTTCAAATCAGAATTTTCTTTGTGATACCTTTGTGATTTAGTGGCGATTTTTTTCTTGCCACAAAGGCACTAAAGCACAAAGGTGTCACAAAGAGCTTGGCTTAAATTCATGCATTGAAACTGAATGAAAAAATCTTGACCGTTGATTAGTTTTTGATGCGAACAAACTTACTTTCTTTCCCATTCGCTCTGAGAATCAATGAATCATTCCTAAAAAAGAAGATTCCTTTAAATGTCCAACCATCATATCGGATGTAAATTGAGTCTTTTCTTGTAGCGTATTTATAACTCTTAAAATGCTCAAGATAATAAATTGAATCTCTTTGTATTCGGAAACTCGCATTTTCGCTGATAGACGGACCCCAGACTCCGATTAATGGAGAAAGCTTTTGAGGTGCAGAACAGAAACTTACCATAATGCATTCGAATGTCAGAAATAGGATCAATTTCAATATAAATAAGGATGTAAAAAGCTAATGATACCCAAAGGTAAAGTAAAGTTACCCGATTTTGGCACATTTCCCAAATTTCTATTCCATGCAACAAAAAACAGCCCTGAAAATTTCAGGGCTGCCTTTCTAAATTTTGTGGTCAAATCGATTTCTTGCTACAAAAGCGCATCAATTTTGGCGGCGAGGATTGTTTTTGGAACGGCCCCTACCTGTTTGTCGGCGATATCGCCACCTTTAAAGAAGAGTATAGTAGGGATATTTCTGATTCCAAATCTTGCGGCTGTTCCGGGATTGGAGTCAACATCCATTTTTGTAATTACAGCACGATCTTTGTAATCGTCGGAAAGTTCACTTACCAGCGGACCTATCATCCTGCAAGGACCGCACCATTCTGCCCAAAAATCAACCAAAACGGGTTTGTCAGATTGAAGGACAATCTCCTCAAAATTTGCATCAGTAACTTCAATGGTCATGAGATATATTTTAAAATTGAATATTGTATCGCGGTGACAAAGGTATAAAATTACGGAATTAATTTATACTAAAGTAAATTTCTGTCTGATTTTGCAAATAGCTTTTTAGTTGCTGGGTGAGCGTCACGCTCTTCGTTCTCGAAAACATCTGAACACTCGTATCAGTTTCCGGATCGACAAAATTGAAGCGCAGCGTGGTTTTCCCAATGTTATTGGTCAAAATATTCTCCAACTCTTCCAGTGTTTTTTCCTCCAATTTATCGATCGGAATCTCCAGCATAAGGTTGTCCGCTTTGGCTGCCAACTCTTCGAGCAGCTCCATTTTTGAAGGTTTGAATTCGAAGTCATTCCCTCCGCTCCAACGTTCGGATACCCGGCCCCGGACCAACAAAAACAGCCCTTTCTTGCAGAACTTGCTAAACGAGACATAGTCATTCCCAAACAGCATAATTTTGAGTGAGCCGTTGTAGTCGGTTAAAACCATGCTGGCAAAATTTTTCCCATTCTTGGAGATTCCCTCCTGGGCTTCCGTTACGATTCCGGCCATTATCAGATCCCGGTTTTTGAAGGCAAGCAGATCCGTGGTCAGGTCAGAAAAGGTAACCCCCTTCGTGCAATAACTGTTGATCTCCATTTTATACTCATCCAGCGGATGCGCGGAAAGATAGATGCCAATGAGATTTTTCTCCTTTTCCAGCGCTACGATGGTAGGCCATTCCGGCACATTGGGAATGGCAGGAAGTTTGATGGAGATGGGTTGGATATCACCGAACAGGTTGGCCATGGAACCCGATTTCTCACTTTGAATCTTGTTGCCATATTTGATCAGGGCCTCAATAAAAGTGCTGCCATCACCGGTGTCGGCAAAAAACTGGGCCCTGTTCATTGTCTGAAAGCTATCAAAAGCGCCCGCCGCAGCCAGCCCCTCCAAATTCTTCTTGTTGGTGGATTGAAGATTTACCCGTTCGACCAGATCAAAAATGCTTTTGTAATCGCCATTCTGGTCCCTCTCCTTCAGAATATCGGCTACTGCCCCTGCTCCGACCCCCTTAATTGCGGTTAATCCGAAACGGAGCGCGCCATTTTTGTTGACAAAGAAGGAGGCCCTCGACTCATTCACGTCCGGTCCGAGGACTTTCATGCCCATGTGGTTGCATTCGTCCATGAACAGCGAGATTTTGTCCGAATTCGAGAGGTTGCAGCTCAATACCGCAGCCATGAATTCAGATGGGTAGTGCGCTTTCAAATAGCCGGTCTGGTAAGCGATGAAGGCGTAACAGACGGAGTGGGATTTATTGAAAGCGTAAGAGGCGAACGATTCCCAATCTTTCCATATCTTTTCGGAGAGTGAATCAGGAGCCCTGCCCATCGCTTTGCACCCCTCCACAAAAGGTATGTTTTGTTTACACCCTTCCTTGAACTTTACTTTGAGCTCGTCCATCATCTTCCGGTCCTTTTTCCCCATGGCCTTGCGAAGCGAATCAGACTGACCCCTGGTGAAATTGGCCAAGGCACGGGCCTGAAGCATCACCTGCTCCTGATAGACAGTAATCCCGTATGTGTCTTTAAGATAGGTCTCCATCATGGGATGATCGTAGACCACCTCTTCGCGTTTGTGTTTCCTGTTGATATAGGATGGAATGTACTCCATCGGACCGGGACGGTACAAAGCATTCATGGCAACCAGATCTTCGAAGCAGTTGGATTGCAGCAATTTGAGCCATTTTTTCATTCCAGCAGATTCGAACTGGAAAATAGCAGTCGTCTCTGCAGCGCTAAAAAGCTCGAATGTTTTGGCATCGTCCATGGGCAAACGATCGATATCCAAATCTATCTTCCTGGTAAGTTTGATATTTTCGAGACACTCCTTGATGATGGAGAGGGTTTTTAGTCCCAGAAAGTCCATCTTCATCAATCCTATCGACTCCACAAAGTGGCCGTCGTATTGGGTTGTGAGCAGATCTTCATCTTTGGTAGGCATGAGGGGAATATGCATGTCGAGCGGATCCCGCCCAATGATGACCCCGCACGCATGAACGCCAAACTGCCTGACACAACCTTCGAGTGTGCCGGCAAACTTCAGCATTTGAACCACCATCGGGTTCAGCGAATTTTTCTCACGCTCCAAAAGCGGATTGGCGGCATAAGCTTCTTTCAGGGTAATCTTGGGTGTCTCGGGCACCAGCTTTGCAATGCGATCAGTCTCCGGCAGGGGAATACGCAGTACCCTGCCCACATCGCGGATCGCCATTTTTGCTGCCATCGTACCAAAAGTACAAATGTGTGCTACCCTGTCGCGGCCATATTTTTCCTTGACCCAGTCGAGTACAAGCTGCCGGCCATCGTCGTCAAAATCTATGTCTATATCGGGCATGGAGATCCGGTCGGGATTGAGAAAACGTTCAAACAGCAGTTCATATTTGATTGGGTCCACATTGGTAATTCCAGTCGTGAAGGCCACCACGGAACCTGCGGCAGATCCCCGACCGGGACCAACGATCACACCCATTTCGCGGGCAGCATTGATAAAATCCTGAACGATGAGGAAGTAACCCGGGAAACCCATGGTCTTGATCACGTGAAGCTCGAAGTTGATCCGCTCGATCGTTTCGGGATCAATCTGCTCTCCGTACCTCTCGAGGGCTCCTTTGTTCACCAGCGACTGAAGATAATCAGCTTCGAACTTTACCCGAAGAACTGATTCATATCCCCCCATGCGATCGAAATCTTTCCCAAACTCCTCTTTAAGCTCATCTTCAGAGAATTTTAACCTGAATTCCTCAATGGTACCAAAACTTTCAGGAATCGGAAACTCAGGCATGATGGGTTTCGCATTCAATTCATAGAATTCCACCTTGTCGACAATCTCTTGCGTATTGGTTAGAACCTCTGGCAGATCTTCAAATAGTGTGTTCATCTCTGCCGTGCTTTTGAGCCACTCCTCCTTTGTATATTTCATTCGGGAGGGATCGTCGAGATCCTTTCCTGTATTCAGACAGATCAGCAAATCATGGGCATCGGCATCCTCTTGGTTTACGAAATGGACATCATTGGTAGCAATCAATTTCACCTTATACTCTTTGGCCAGTCCGATCAAAACCTCGTTAACGCTCACCTGCTTGTCGTATACCTCTTGCCGAAGTACAGGATCAGCTGCAGGATGCCGCTGGACTTCCAGGTAGAAATCCTCCCCAAAAATTGATTTGTACCACTTGATCGTCTCCTTTGCCCCTCTAAGATCACCCTTCATGATCAGTTGCGGAACCTCACCACCCAGGCAGGCAGTCGAAACAATCAATCCTTCGCTGTATTTTTCAAGCAGATCTTTGTCTATCCGTGGTTTATAGTACATCCCCTCCGTGTTGGCAATGGTGACCAATTTCAAGAGGTTGCGATAACCTTTGTCGTTTTTGGCCAAAAGTATCAGGTGGTCGCCGGAGCGGTCCTCCTTCTCATTCTTGTCCTTGAACTGGATACCCCTTGAAGCGACATAAGTTTCAACACCTAGGATTGGCTTTATGTCATTTTTTTTGCATGTTTCATGAAAATCCTTAACTCCGAACATGTTGCCATGGTCGGTCAGGGCAAGGGCTCCCATGCCATCTGTTTTTGCTTTGGTGACCAGCCCATTTACGCTGGCAGCGCCGTCCAGTATCGAATATTGGCTGTGAACATGTAGATGTGTAAATGGGATCATGGGCCGAAAGAATTGACTTAGAGAAAAAAAGAGTTGCCCCGCTATGATAAACCGGGTGGTTTAAAGATAACGAAAACCACAACCTATCCAAAGTAAAAATTTGAATTGTTACATTTCCTTTGGAAGAAATTATGTCAAAATAAGGCTACTGGCTAAGGATCTGATGCTTTCGGATTCTATAGACCGGAGTTACACATTCGGATCAACCACTGTTTAAGATCCAAAATATTTTGTAGTTTTTGCCACACTTACAGCCTCAAAAGTATCCTGGCCTTGTTCGAAAATGAAAGCGGAGACTTCGAAGGTCAGATTCGTGGACAAATAGGAGGAGATGCTTATCAGGGAGAAGGGTACATTTACATCGGAGGTTGCATCCTTTGGTCCAAGAAAGCTTGATTCGTAAATCAAAATTTTTGCATTTGAAGTAAGATCCGTACTGTAAATACGTATCTTGTATGCCTCAGTGTTGGCTACAGCTTTCCATGTCAAATTGATGTCAGTAATGCCTTTGGTCGCAGTAAGCTGTTGCGCAGGAAGAATTGATTTTGATACGGCATCAGCTTTAATTTCAGTGGCGCCATCATTGTAGGTGACATTGTAAGTGAAGCTTTCAGCTGCGGGAACTGTAGGAATATAGCTTGCAGAATCCGGTTGGGAATAGAAGGAAAAACCGTCTCCTGCAGGATCTGTCAGCGTCTTTACCGAAGTAGCGGTACCTGTAACAGTGACGCTGTTGAGTTTCGTAAAACTATAGGCAGTATGCACAACCGCATAAACAGGGATACCCGCACTACTAACATAGGATTGTACATAAGAGTCAATATAAACCGTTTTATCGATCTCTGTTTTCATACAGGAGGAGAGCAGCACAAGAGACACTGCTACTACCGTGAAAGCCAATAGTAATTTTTTCATTTTTTTAATTATTTAAATCTTAATGCTTTAGTACTCACAATGATTGTAGATAATCGTTTTGACTTCCACTTTCCAATAAGTCAGAGGGTCAATGTATTGTTACCGATAACTTCAATTACAGCAAATGTTGTGCCATAGGCCTCAGAAAAAGGGAGAAGCATCGAGTAAATTCAAAATATTTTGGCCCAACAATCCTCGCCAATAAATAATTACCAAAACTACAATTTTTATTTCGAAGAAATATTGTACCTTTGCCCCTCGTTTTAATTAATAAACATTTAAGAGAAAACTGTATGTCAGTAAAGATTCGTTTGGCTAGGCATGGCCGTAAACAACATGCCTACTATCACATTGTGGTAGCAAACAGCAGGGCGCCACGAGATGGCAGGTTTATTGAAAGGATCGGTTC
Source organism: Prolixibacteraceae bacterium (assembly GCA_023228025.1). Classification (GTDB taxonomy): domain Bacteria; phylum Bacteroidota; class Bacteroidia; order Bacteroidales; family Prolixibacteraceae; genus CAINVV01. Next base: position 10,707 of record JALOCD010000007.1, read on the forward strand.
TTACAATCCAAACACTAATCCTGCCACCATCGATCTTGACTTTGACAAAGCCTTAGATTGGCTTTTCAAGGGCGCACAGCCAACAGACACTACCCGTTCAATCCTTTCCCAACAAGGGGTTATGATGAAAAAGCACCTTCTTGAAGGAGCAAAAAAAGGAGCGTTCAGTGAAGCAGATGCAGAAGTAAAATTTGAGGCATGGATGAAAGAGAAATTAGCCAAAGTCCAGGCATCCAAAGAGAAACTGACCAGCTCACAAATTGAAGAGAAAAAGGCAAGGCTCAAAGCTGAAGCCAAAGTAAACGAAGCGCGTTTGGCCGAAATTGCAAAACGCAATGCCGCTGCTGCTGCCGCTAAGCTGCCTGCTCCAGAACCAGTTGCAGAAGAGGAGGTTATTGAAGCCGTTGCTGAAGAAACTGCTCCTGAAACACAAGTTGAAACTGCCGAAGAGAACACCGAAGCATAAACAACAATTGTTCCCGCCAGACGGGAGAAAGAATTAAAGCGATGGTTCACAACCATCGCTTTTTTATTTGCTATTTTTGTACAAATCAAAAGTAAAATCCGGTATGACACCGTTCGATAAAAAAGATTTCCTTCCCATCGGCACCATTGTTAAACCACACGGTTTAAGGGGAGAAGTCGTACTTGAAATCGAAGAAGGTTACGAAGATGCGCTGGAGGATCCGGAATATCTTCTGGTAGAGGTAGAGGGTGGCCTGGTACCATTTTTTGTCAGTGAGGATGGGGTTCGTTTTCGCACCTCAACATCCCTATCCCTGGCGTTTGATGATCTTAATTCTGTGGAAAAAGTACGTCCCTATTGCGGATGCAAAATATTCGTGCACAAGGATATCGACACAGAAGAGGGGTCTGGTGAAGAGTTCAACGAATTAATTGGGATGACCGTTTTTGACGAAGAGCGTGGCAAACTCGGAAAAGTATCCCGGGTAGATAATTTTTCAGGCAATATCGTGCTAACAATATTGTATAAATCGCGTGAAATTTTGGTTCCACTTTCTGAGGAGCTGATCGTTCGTTTTGACGAGGAAAAGAGGGAACTGCATTTGGACTGCCCGGAGGGATTGATTGAGCTGTATTTGGAATAGATTGAAATAGATTGAGATAGATTGAAATAGATTGAAATAGATTGAAATAGATTGAAATAGATTGAAATAGATAGTTGAAAATTGAAAATGGACAATTGAAAGTGATGTAAAATTCTGAATTAGTAAATTTTACAAAGTAATTGATACGACAATAAAATATCCGTTAAACTTATATCATTATGAAAAACTTCCGAATTGTATTATCCATCCTTTTTTATTTGGTTTCTGCTCAAATAATTTGGGCCCAAAAGACCGTTAAATATGACCTTCCGGCATTTACCCAGATCTCTTTGAAAAGTGATGCAAAGCTGATCCTGAAACAGGACACTGTTCAGTCGGTCACTGTGACAGCCAAAGAAGCGACCATTGCCAAACTGATTGTGGAGCTCAGCAACCGTACCCTGATCATTCGCTATCCCGGAAATGCCTGGTTCGATTCGAAATGGTCTCCAGGCGAAGTAATTATATCTGTATCAACACCCCAAATCGATAAACTTTCCCAATCCGGTTCCGGATCAATCGTGGCAGAGCAACCCTTCACCTCAAGAATACTGGATCTATATGTCGGTGGAAGCGGATCCATCAAACTATCAAATCTTAAGGCAGAAAAAATATCCGCCATTGTAGCGGGATCCGGGCATCTTCAATTGGCCGGTGAGGGCATCGTTCCGGAATTTAAAATGACAGTGACGGGGTCAGGGGGAGTAAAAGCAGCTGGGCTTAAAGCAAAAGAGGTGAATGTGTTGCTTTCAGGCTCAGGAAGCTGCGCAGTCAATGCCTTGGAGAAACTTACCTGCAAGATTGCGGGATCCGGTGGTGTCACCTATCTGGGGAATCCTACCATCGAATCAACCATCGTTGGTTCAGGAACAGTGAAGGAGGCAAAATAGGCGAAGTACTTATGGCCGGATGATTTGAATCTCACCGCTAACACCCAGTTTCAGGATGGAGGAGGGTTTGCTTTTGCTTTGGTCGTCCTGACGGTATTGCACGACATAATCGACAGATGCTTTGATCCCTTCACTTATTTCGTCAAAATTTTGAGGAGTAGGTTCCCCCGAAATATTGGCCGATGTAGAGACAATGGGCCTTCGGAATCGCTGAATCAACTGTTCGGTGAATTTCTCTGTTGTCACCCTGATTCCTACTGAACCATCAGTGGCAATCAGATTGGAAGCCAAATTTTTAGCCCCGGAATATATGATTGTCAATGGCTTATCCGTCACCTCAATCAACTGCCATGCTACCTCAGGCACCTCCCTGACATATGAGTTCAGCATGTTCTGATTTTCAATCAACACCAGCATGCTTTTGATATCCTCGCGTTGCTTGATCCCGAAAACCCGTTTCACTGCTTCCGGATTGGTTGCATCACATCCCAGACCCCAAACTGTATCAGTGGGATAGAGGATCACCCCACCCTGGCGCAGTACCTCGACTGCTTTTTTTAGATCATCGTGTGAGAATAGATACATTATTCGTTTTATTAAAAAATTACTCTTGGACCAAGCGAAGGGGTGAGTGGGAGAGGGGGAGAGTGCATTTAATCTGGTTCAAATATAGAAGGCAACGATCGCCCACTCTCCCCTTCTCCCCCTCTTCTATCTAATTCAATATAAGGAGCAACTAAATACTTTAAATCTCCACAAAGTGTTTGTTCTCAAAGGGTCTGTAATTGAATAACTTTTCGAACCAATATAGGACAAAATACCTAAAGGTGAATTTCTTCTTTTTCTCCGAGAGTTCAGGATGCCAGTTGAGCTGTTCAAGTCTTTGCTTCATCACTGCCGGATGCGTCTCTTTGAATCGGGTCAGGCTGTCGATCGATTGGGCATAGTCGTACTCGGTCGATGTCTGGTTGATCGTTTTAATGTGTTTAGAGTCGACCGACCAGTATTGTTTGCTTCCCTCCAGCTTCTCTTTCATCTTTTTTGGCGGACGGACCCATCCATAATGGTACATCGAGGCATCAACGAATTTACCGGTCAGTTTCCTGGCATCTTTCCAACGAAATCCCTGGGCATCGTTCCACGAACGTATGTTTTTGTCGTTTCGGATGATGCGAATCTCGCTACGGTACCACCTGCGCGAATCTGCAAGATAATCATACGTCCCGTAAAAATGGCTGTAGTGGAAAATCAGACCGTCGACAGCCTTGTTTGAAAGATTCTCCTTCATGGCAGTAAGGATGGCAGGCAGGTATTTTTCGTGTACCACCTCATCGCCCTGGATATAAAAACACCAGTCGTATTCAGCAGGGATGGCATCAAAAGCCTTGTTGGTCTCCGAGGCAAGCACCCGCCCCTTCTCTTTTAGGGCCGGATCCCATACCGTATTTATTATCTGTATTTTATCGGATGGAATTGCCTGAATCAACTCCATTGTACCATCTTCACAGTCGCCAACCGCTACCACAAAATGATCGCATATTGGAAGGATTGAAGTAATGGCTTCCACGACCGGGTAGTCGAACTTCACTCCATTTTTTACAAAACTAAATCCGCAAACTTTCACGGTAGAATAATTGGTTGGATATAAACATAAAAGTTATTGGCTGTTAGCTATTAGCTTTTGGCCTTTAAACAGGAAATTCGGGCAACTGGCCGTAGTTCAGGGTAGCGAAATAGTCATCCAACGTCTCTGCCCTTCTGATTTCGACCACCTCGCCGTTTGAGCGCCGCAGCAATTCAGCCGAGCGCAATTTCCCGTTGTAGTTGAAGCCCATTGCATGACCGTGTGCTCCGGTATCATGAATGACTACCAAATCGCCGGGCATCATTTTGGGAAGGACCCTGTTGATGGCAAATTTGTCGTTGTTCTCGCAAAGCGAACCTGTTACGTCATACATGAATTTAGAGGGATTCTCCTCGTTTGAAAGGACGGTAATGTGGTGATAAGAACCATAAAGAGCGGGCCTCATCAGGTTGGCCATGGAGGCATCCAACCCTGCATATTTCTTGTAGGTATTTTTGATGTGAAGCACCCTGGAGACCAGAAATCCAAATGGTCCGGTGATGGCCCTTCCCGATTCAAAATAGATTTTTAACGGATCAAGGCCATTGGCTACAATGAACTGTTCATATCCCTTTTTGATTCCAACGCTCATTCTGTCAAGATCAACAGCCACTTGATCCGGTTTGTAAGGAATGCCAATTCCGCCACCCAGATTGGCGAACTCGAAACGGATACCCAAAGTTTGATACAATTCGACAATTAATTCAAACAGGATGGTGGCAGTCTCGACAAAATAATCGGGATTCAGCTCATTGGAAGCGACCATCGTATGAATTCCAAATCGTTTGATACCTTTGTCGCGCAAAATTTTATACCCTTCAAAAAGCTGCTCTCTGGTAAAACCATATTTTGCCTCTTCGGGGTGACCGATGATGGCGTTTCCTTCTTTGAGAGCCCCCGGGTTGTATCTGAAACAAACCAACTCAGGCAAACCTACCTGCTCTTCGAGGTATTTGATGTGGCCAAAGTCATCGAGGTTGATGATTGCCCCAAGCTCAATTGCCTTCTTGTATTCGTATGCCGGCGTGTCGTTCGAAGTAAACATGATCTCTTCCCCGCGCATCCCAACCCGCTCGGCCAGGACCAATTCCGCCATTGAACTACAGTCGATGCCGAAACCTTCCTGACGTAATATCTTCATTAAAAATGGGTTCGGGGCCGATTTGATGGCATAGAACTCTTTAAAACCAGGATTCCAGGAGAATGCCTGAACAAATTTTTTGGCATATTCGCGCATCCCCTTTTCATCGTATATATGAAATGGCGTAGGAAACTTCTCTGCTATTGAGGTAATTTCTTCTTTTGAAAATGGTAATCTCTTCTCGTTCATTGTAAATAAATTGAGTCCGCAAATTTACAAAAAAAGACAAAGTGCTTCTATATAAAATAGTTCCACAAAAGAAATAATTGTGATCAAATTGTTACGAACCTCACATTACATGAATATCCTCTCAGCACAAATAACCACAAATAAACCCCTCCCAACCACAGATTACACAAATTACACGAAACGAAGTTCGACGAAGTCAATTAAAAACTCAGAAAACACTTCAAACAAAAAAGAACCGTCAAACTCCCTCAGAACCACAAATAACGCAAATGGTCACAAAAAAAGTCGCCCACATAACAAATAAGAAAAAGTTTTTCTTCGTATCCAAGTTTCATAGTTTCTTCGTTTCCCTCTTGCTGATTCCATTCTCCATGTGCCATGCCCTATGCTCTCTGCACCCTGCCCTATGCCCAATGCTCTCTGCCCTATGCTACCTGAACAGTTCCCGGCTAAGTATCCCTGATGCTATTTCGCGGACCTCTCCCGTCAGGCGGATGTTCCAGTCCTCATCCACCTCCAGTTTCAGGATTCCACCCGGCATTTTAACCGAAATGGCTCTATCAGTAAGCCCCTTTTTAACCATTACTGCGGCAATTGCACTGGAAGAGCTGCCCGATGCCTGAGTAAAACCTGCACCCCGTTCCCAGATCAGCGCCTCCACCACATTTTTGGAAATCACTTTGACGAATTGTACATTGATCCGGTTGGGGAACATTGGATGGTTCTCTATCAATGTCCCCACACGTCTGATTTCTTCCTCCTGTAGATTTTCCCTTAGAACAACACAGTGCGGATTCCCTACCGAAACGCAATGAAACCGGTATTCAGCTCCATCGATCAAAACTGGCTCGTCGAAACACTCCTCCTTTGCAAAAGTGACCGGAATTTCCGCGGAGGTGAAATTGGCCTTTCCAATGTCTACCCTAATCATAAAGGCTTTCCCATCAACCAATTCAAGGATATGCGCCGTTACAACTCCACCAAGCGTATCTATGGTAAATTGATGCTTCCCGGTAAATCCATAGTCAAAAAGGTACTTGGCAAAAATCCGGAGCCCGTTTCCGCTTTTCTCAGCCTCGGATCCGTCCGGGTTAAGAATGCGCAGTCCAAAATCAGCTTTCCCGGTAGGTACTTTGAGCAGAATTCCATCAGAGCCGATGCCAACATGGATGTTGCACAATTGGACGATTCGCTCTATGGTAAGTTCAAAATCGATTGCTGACTGATCAAATACAATGTATTCGTTTCCAAGCCCATGCGTTTTAACAAAAAAATTCATCTCCATAACTGGCGGATTGTGAGGTTTGCCGTAAAAGTACCCAAAAATTTATTTCTTATCTTTGCCAATCGACATTGTTTACATAAAAAGTACTATTGGATATGGCAAGAATCAACGAAAATTACCTGAAACTGAAAGCAGGTTATCTGTTTCCCGAAATTGGACGTCGCGTACGTGAGTTTGCAAAGGCAAATCCCGAAAAAGAGATCATCCGAATGGGGATCGGAGATGTTACACAACCCCTTACACCAACTGTGACGAAGGCTTTTCATGAAGGGGTCGACGAGATGGGCACTTTAGCAACTTTCAAAGGTTACGGACCTGAGCAAGGGTACGAATTCCTTCGTGAAGCCATCGCGAAAAATGACTACCATGCCCGTGGAGTTCAAATCTCTGCAGATGAAATATTTGTCTCCGACGGATCGAAGTGCGACACCGGAAATATTCAGGAAATTTTTGGTAGCGACAACAAAATTGCTATTTGCGATCCGGTTTATCCGGTTTACGCCGATACAACCGTCATGTCCGGTAAAACCGGATACTGTCAATCGAATGGCTATTTTGACGGGATTATCTACATGCCATGCAACGAAGGAAATGGTTTCCTTCCCGAACTACCTTCAGAACGGCCGGATCTTATCTTTTTATGCTTTCCCAACAACCCTACCGGGACTGTCGCATCGAAAGAGGTTTTGAAAACATGGGTGGATTATGCTGTCAAAAATAAATGCATCATTTTATACGACGCAGCTTATGAGGCGTTTATTACGGACCCTGCCATACCCCACTCCATATATGAGATAGAAGGGGCCAAATCGGTAGCCATAGAATTCAGAAGTTTCTCCAAAACCGCCGGTTTTACGGGAACGCGTTGTGCCTTTACTGTTATTCCGGATGAGTTGATGGCGTACGACTCGGCAGGCAAGCAACATCAGGTAAAGCCTTTGTGGATGCGGAGGCACACGACCAAATTCAATGGTGTTTCCTATCCTGTTCAAAAAGCTGCAGCGGCAATCTATACGGCAGAGGGGGCCAAAGAGGTAAAGGCGGTGATCGATTATTACCTCGAAAATGCCCGCGTCATGATAGAAAGCCTGAAATCACTGGGTTATACGGTCTTTGGTGGAATCAATGCACCTTATGTTTGGGTGAAAACAAAAAACGGGCTTACCTCCTGGGAGTTTTTCGACCTTTTGCTGAACGAAGCTAATGTTGTCGGGACACCTGGATCTGGTTTCGGACCTTCAGGGGAAGGATATTTCCGTTTCTCTGCCTTTGCGGAAAGGGACAATGTCCTGAAAGCGATGGAGCGGCTAAGGAAAATATGAAAATTGGAAAATTGGAAAATGAAACCCTTCGACTTCGCTCAGGGACCGGAGCAGATAGGAAGGCTGTTTTGGAGTCTTTTGGATTTTTAACATTTTTTTCGGTCTCTTTTATTAAAATTCGGAAAATCACGATAAGAAGTTAACTACTTTAGTCACTTTAGTTCACTATAGCTCACTCCAGGCACTTTCTGAAATATGACATTTAAAAAGTGGTTATTTCTCGTCGTTTTAACTTACGGCCTTTCCGTGAGCAGTTTCGCTCAGGTATACTTCCCGGAGGACATGGTGAAGGTTGCCGCCCAGGTGCGGGATGACCTGACCGGGCTGGTAATTCCTTACGTAAATGTGATTAACCAACGGGTCAGGGGAGGTACCATGACAGACAAAGAGGGTAAATTTTCATTGCAAGCCGACCCGACTGATACCATCACTTTCAAATCAATCGGATATATTGACAAGAGGGTTCCTGTGAGTGAAATTGTTGGCCATGCAGATGCCATTGTAACCATGGCACCGGTCAGGTACCAATTGGAGGGGGTTGAAATAACCGGAGAGGGACAGAAGGTAAATATGTCCGGATTACTCGATCATGCAAAGAACATGAGTCAAATCCCGGTTGAACTCAGGGGTGAATTTGCAACAAAACCCAAGGTCTTGACCGCCATTTTCCATCCTACCTCCTTCCTCTACTACAAATTCAATAAGGAAGAGAAATCGAAGCGCAACACATTGGCAGCCATCCGTACCGAAAGGGAATGGCAGCTCTTTTCGCTGGTTTACAACAAAGAAATTGCTGAAAGGTTAACCGGATTGCAAGGTGACGAACTCGATAATTTCATGGTCTACTTCAATGCCTACAGCAATCTTCGCTTCAGTGCCACCACTTACGAAGTTGAAAAAAGGGTGAAGGAGGTTTTTGCCGAATACAAGGTGAAGACCGCTACACCAAAAGATAGTATAAAATAATAACAGATTGCTTCGTCGTTCCTCCTCGCAATGACGGTCCATTTAATGACTAATTGTTGGCAATTGCGCCCATCGCGTATCTCCAATGCTCAATAGATCACCGTCATTGCGAGGAGGAACGACGAAGCAACCTCAACTCAATATTCTAATCTCATTAAAAATGCAACTGCCAACATTTTCCGATATCCTTGCTGCTCACGAGCTGATTAAGTCCTATATCCACCGGACTCCCGTGCTGACCAGCAAAAGCATCAATGCCTTAATGGGTTGCGAGCTATTTTTCAAATGTGAAAATTTTCAAAAAGTGGGGGCTTTCAAATTCAGGGGTGCGACAAATGCCGTTTTTTCGCTCAGTGACACAGAGGCTGGCTCCGGAGTAGGTACACACTCCTCGGGAAATCATGCCGCAGCATTGGCGCTTGCTGCAAGAATCAGGGGTATAAAAGCACACATTGTCATGCCATCGAATGCGCCTGATGTCAAGAAGATCGCGGTAGCGGGTTATGGCGCTAACATTACTTTCTGTGAGCCAACACTCCAAGCCAGGGAAGAAACATTGAAAAAACTGGCAGAAGAGATTGGTTTGACTATTGTTCATCCATACAACAATTTCAAAGTTATTTGTGGTCAGGGGACTGCTGCGCTTGAGTTGCTGGATGAGGTAAAAAATCTCGAAATCATGCTGTGTCCGGTAGGCGGAGGAGGTCTTTTGTCGGGTACAGCTATTTCAACCAAATCCATTCTCCCTTCCTGCAAAGTAATGGCTGCCGAACCCAAAAACGCGGATGACGCCTACCGTTCTTTCAGGGACGGATTCATTCACCCATCCATACATCCACAAACGATAGCCGATGGGTTACTGACCTCACTTGGAGAGTTGAATTTTGCGGTGATCCGTCAATATGTAGACGAGATCCTAACCGTATCGGAGGCATCCATCATCGCGTCCATGCGAATGATCTGGGAACGGATGAAGATTATCATTGAACCCTCCAGTGCAGTGCCGCTGGCAGTCATCATGGAAAATAAGGACAAATTTGCCGGCCTTAAAATAGGGATCATTTTATCAGGGGGAAATGTAGACTTGGCCAGGCTGCCATTTCAAGGATAAAGGATAAAGGATAAAGGATAAAGGGGCATTTGAGCGGAATTGAGGATGATCACATTGATCATCTAGTTATGAGTTATGAGTTATGAGTTATGACGCTGTAATCATGATCGCAGCGTAATAACTTTATCCTTTATCCTTTTTACTTTATCCTTGAAATGGTTTTACCTGATCTTAATGCCCAGCGTAACATTGACTGCATTCTTCCAGTTCAATTGCTGAATATTCGTTTCCACCGAGTTATTGAGGTTTGCCGAATAACGGACATCAAGCGTTATGAAACCTAACACATCAACACCGCCTCCAAATTGCAGATCGAAATTATTTTTCTGTCTGGTAAAGGAAGGAAATGGGTTAGACTCATTAAGGAAAAAAGAGCCTTGAGGCCCGGCCATCACATGTGCACTGACAATGCCCAGATTCAGTAGTCTTAACCCAACCATTACAGGCACCCTCAAGGTATTAACCTTTGTCTCCATCGGGGCAGTGTTGGAAACGGTATAGGTCTCCTTGTGCGTTGCATAATAAAATTCGGGTTGCAGGTACAATACCCTACCAAACTGGAAGAAGATACCAAACTGTGAATTGGAATCAAATTGGGTCTTAATGGAATTTTGATCAATCGTCGGGGTGACCAGATCCAGACCGATCTTTGGGCCAAACCAAAAGGTTGGTTTGGTTTTGTCGCTTGTGGCAGACTGATCTTGTGCCACCAGGTAAAATGGAAGAACCAAAAGTGCAAACAGCAAAACAATCATCAATCTTTTCATGGCATTTTTTTTACATTCATATTAGTACACGGAACATAAAACTTATACTAAAGATAGAAAGATTTTTTGATTTTTGTGTCCTGATCCATGGAAATACTAAACACATACAATTTAACGATGAACCAATCATTGAGCATAATTAATGCCAAAATCCAAATACGTCAGGTGAATTCAATGCGGCTAATTCTTCAAACATCTAACCGAAAGGCCATACTTCTGACTGATATAACTTTTTGTCATTGAACCGTTGCCATAATATAGGTACCGATAATAAGCCACAGTAGAATTAACGGCCGAATTACTCCACCAGTTGCCATAACTGCCAATATTGCCGAACTCCCCTGAATTGGTGCGATAACCGCCCGGCAGCGCCGTAAACGAAGTTTCGTTGGTAGCCCCGGCGTTGGGTACTTTCCAGTGAACAGTTGATACCTCTTTCAGTTTTCCTCCTGCCTGCGATTCACCACCCAAATGATCGCTGAGAATGATCCATTCCGCATCAGATGGAACATGCCAGCCTGAAGGACATAACTTCCCGGTACTCACAGTACTCCAGTTATAAATTGCCCCGTATGTACTACCATTATCGGCCTGATTATTGTCGTACCAGCAATAACCGGGGAGGATCATATTGGCCCATGCAGAGTTATCTTCCACCAAAGGGATCAAGGTGCTGTCGCGGAATCTGGTAGTTTTTAAATTTTCGGTCATCCATACCTGCGAACCAATGGTCACCAGATGATAATAGTTATTGTCTACGTCTTTGGCCAACATCCTTCCTGTTGAAAAAGAACGTTCATTTCCATAGGCTGTGCCGACGAGATTGGAAGCATATGCCCTAAGGTAATAGGTGGAATCCGGGAATAAACCTGAAACGGCGCTGGTATAAGTTCCGCCGCCAGCGCCATCGTAGGTGACAGAATTGGCAATGGTGGGATTTTTGCGTGTACTCCAGCATACTCCGTGAACGAATATTGGAGAACCTCCATCTTCAGAAATAACACCTCCACTGGAGACATACGTATCCTTAATGGCAGTAATGACAGTAGTGGTTAAGGTTGGGACAGTTGGTGCAATGACTGCCGTTAACTGATTACCGTAGCCGGTCCCAACGCCATTGGTTGCATAGGCCCTGACATAATAAGTTTTGCCTGGTTTTAACCCCATCAACGTGCTGGCAAATACTCCCAATCCTTTCCCATCAATCGTGACACTATCTTTGAATTGATTTGTCGGAGTTTGTTTGACGCTCCAGCAAACACCACGGGCAGTCACCGGGGAACTACCCTCCGATGAAACATCTCCGCCACTGATAACCGACGAAGACAATATATTGGTGATTGCCAATGTCTTAAGCACAGGCACTTCATTGGAAGGTTCTTTCTTACAATTTAATGCAATAAAGAGCAACACAATTATCAGTGCATTCCCCGAAAATCCATTTCTTATTAATTTTATCATTCCGTTTAGACAAGCGCTGGTGAAATCGAATGAATTAATTGCCAAAATGTACTAAAAATCATAGTAATTGCTTCAAAACAGATGCAAAAACACAAGGATTTAACCATGCCGGCAGAACATGCAAAACTCGGGGATTGATCATTCAGTTTAAAAATATCTCGGTGTGAAACGACAAAACCTTTTCCGCTTGACAGGAAAATCGTAGCTAAGCATAAATTCATGCGTGCCGGCATTGTATTGTGACGGATGGAAAGAGGTAAGGTCATAAGCATATCCAAGCTTGAGACCCCTGTTAACATAAATTTGAAACAGAAGTCCATAAGAGTTCTGCATACGATAGGTAGCCCCCACCCAAACCCGTTCGTAAAAGAGTGCGTTGGCAGAAAAGTCAATCACAGTTGGGGTATTCTGGCTCCATCTTGCCAGAAGGGTAGGCTTGAATTTGACATTGTCAGCAATATCAAGTACATATCCTCCCATAAAATAAAAATTCATCTCCTCCCGGTATACTGTTTCACCACTGTTGGAGTTAATTTTGTTTTGAAATATTTTGGGAACGGATGCTCCCAGGAAGAAATTGTCGGCATGCCACATGAAACCAACGCCAAAATTGGGCAAATACTTCTTGTTGATATCAAATGCAACTACCGGGTCATTGGGATCATGAACGCTCAAATCGGTAAGCAAGGCTTCGTACCTGTTGAATCCGCCCTTGATCCCAAATGATAAGTATTGATCCCCTTCAAGAAGAACACGATAGGAATAGTCGGCATAGACACCATTCTGCCTGACAGGCCCAAACTTGTCAGTAATAATTGAAAGGCCCAATCCGACGTTGTACTTTTTGAATGGTCCCTGAATTGTGAAAGTACTTGTATTGGGAGCTCCATCGAATCCCACCCACTGAATTCTGGATAAAGCTGTAATATTCACATAACCAGACATACCCGCATAGGCAGGCTGTACTGTTAGAAGATTGTTCATGTATTGGTTAAATACAGGATCCTGCTGGGCATTTGCTCCGTTGTGAAATGCCAGCAGGATAATCCCAAGCAATGCATATGATAAATCCTTGAATATTCTTTTGTTCTTTTTCAATGCAATATATATTGAAGGATTAGAATATTTGTATCAATAATAGACATAAACGTACCCTTTCATGGTTTGACTACTCGATCCACCCAATTTAAGGATGTAATAATAGACCCCAGGCGCAACAAGTTGATTTTTAGCGAAGTTGGATTCTGAGTAACGGCCATCCCAGGCATTCTCGGGCAACTCATAGTTGTTGCTTTGGAATACCATTTGCCCGGACCTTGTGAAAATCAGTAGCTGTGTATTCTCATAATTCTTTGAAGTCAATCCATCTATCACAAATTTGTCATTGACACCATCCCCGTTTGGTGAAATCAATTGGGGAACGGTAGGAATTTCCTTGATAAAGATCCTTTGGGTGCAGGTATCCATCAGCCCCACTTGATCGGTGACTGTCCAGACGACTTTGGTCAAACCTGTCCTGAACTTGACAGGGGCATCATTGATAATTGTATCAACAGCGCAATTGTCATAGGTAAAAGGTTTCCCAAGATCCACGACATATTTGTTGGGATCGGTCGATTTAATGTATTGAACTGTCAATTCGATATCCTTGGGACAAGTAATCGTAGGAGGTATAACATCTTCGACATTAATGAATACACTGTCCTTCTGAACACATCCACTTGAGCTCGTCAGGGTAACTTTGTGCCATAAAGCAGTCAACCTCAAAGCTTCCCTGGTCGTTTGGGGCGGAATGGTATTCCACAGGTATTTGTAACTGTTCAGCAAGGCCACATCCGTGCTTCCATTGATGGTATCAACCCGGGCACTACCATTGGCATCACTTAAACACTGGATTGATTTCTTTATGAACCCTACCTTTATTGGCGCAGGTTCGGTAATTTCTCCGGTGAAAGCAGCGCTGCACATTTTAGCATCCGTCACTACTACTGTATAGACGCCTGCACGCAGGCCGGTCGCCGTGGCTGTTGTCTGAACAGGCTGCATGCTCCACTGGTAGTTAAAAGGGGCTGTTCCCAAAGTAATGTTGACAGTTAGGGTCCCAGTGGAATCACCCGGGCAATTAAGCTGCGGCGAGGCTAGAATACTGGCCCGTAGCGAATCGGGTTGACCAACCGTAACTGGTTGAATATCCCAGCATTTACCACTGGCAGTTGCTCCTTTTATGTAATAAAGACCGGAACCAACGGCAGTTGGGGCAGTTATCGCAGTGGTTGCCTTGGCATCAGACCAATAGGTAAATATCAATCCTGCAGTTGAGCCTGCTGTAACTTGCGGAAGGGTCAAATCAGCCGCTACACCTGAACAGGATTTAAGCACAACGGTATTTGTCACGACTTTCGGACTTCCGACCACTTCAATATTAAAGGAATTTCTAATACTGCAAACACCGTTTGAATAGGTATAGGCTATCGGATGCACGCCAATATTAGCCACTGCAGGATCAAAAGTATAACCACTGGTACTGTTACCACCGATACCGGTTCCTGATAGCACGGTTCCGGCCGGGGAGACAGACAATGCAACTTTTGAGTCATTCACACAATAGGGGCCATATGTTCCGTTAAATTTGACAGCCGAAACATTCAGGTTCAATTGGGCAGTACTGGAACAACCCGCAGCATTGGTCACTTTTAAAGTATACAGTCCGGAATTGACGGACCTGATATTGGTGATCACCGGAGGATTTTGATCAGTAGAACTGAACCCATTAGGACCTATCCATTCATAGGTATAGATTTCCGTAGTGCCGGTTGGACCGCCAAATAGTGATACATCACTTCCTTCGCAAATAGGGTTCGCATTCGGACTCATGGTAATGGAGGCGTTTGGCGGATTGCCCAAAGTAACCGTAGTCGACACAGCCGGAGGGGTGCAACCTGTGTTATCGGTAATCGTCAGGAAATAATCCCCCAGGTTTGCAGCCGTGACATTCTGGATCGTCGGGAATTGGAGGTTAGAGGTAAATCCGGCAGGCCCCGTCCATTTGTAGCTGCTCATCCCCGATGGAGCGGCTTTCAACCGAAGCGTATTTCCAAGGCAAATCGGATCGGATGATGCGACCGGTTTCAATATCTCCACAAGGATTGTATCTTTTGCCGCACAGTGATTCACTTTGTCTACGACTGTCAGAACATAATTCCCTGGCATAGGCGGCTTTATTGGAAGAGGATTCTGAAGATTCGAATTGTACCCGTTCGGGCCGCTCCAGGCATAGGAGAACATGTCGTCAGGACCTCCGGTAAGTTGTAATGTCCCTGATTGGCAAATCGGTGTATTGGCCTGGGCAAAAGGTTCAGGTAACGGATTAATGGTCACATTGACTGTACCAATTGACTGAATGCCCTTGTTGTCGGTGACTGTTAATGTGTAAACTCCCTCGTTTTTGGCAGTTACATTATCGATAAAAGGATTTTGTAACGAAGAGGTAAATCCGTCAGGACCAGACCAGTCGTATGATTTCATGTTATTAGGCCAGCCGGTAAGTACGAGTGTACCGCCCATGCAAACCTGCTGGAATCCGGCGCTTGCCGCGAAGATTACCACCTGTATATTCACTGTAGTAGCGCAACCTGTCGAGATGGATGTAACAGTGAGCTTATAGGTTCCGGCATCCGAAGCAATTACACCTGGAATTGTTACGTTTCCATCCACTGGAGAATATGTCAATCCTCCCGGTGCCGTCCACAAATAGGTGAAGTCTGTACCTTTGGGGCCTCCATTCAAATGCAGGTCGCTTCCCAATGTTAATGGAGAATTGGTGTAAGCTGTGGCCTTTGGAGGTGTGCTTATCGTTAATTTAACAGGCGTACGGGTACTTTCACAATGTTTGACGGATGACTCCTGGTAAGCCGCCAGATAGGTTACCGTTCCGACCTTGTTGAGGGTTGGAAGCCCGGTAAGCGCAACGCCGGTTTCATCATACCACACCAAAGTCCAACCGGTCACAGGTACAATCGCGTTATTGGCGTCCAATGTTTGGAGAGGTGTTTTCTCACATTCACTGATATCACCCTTCTTGACCGGTGTTGGCGGGGTCTTCTGAATAGTCATTTTCACCGCCGTTCTGGTAGCGCTCGGACAATCAAAGCTGTTTCTTGCCTCGGCATAATATGTTTTGGTCCCCACAAAATTAATGACGGGCGAAGTCACCTCAAAACCATTTGTAGGTTGATCGAACCACTTGATGGTAACCGTTGGATCAGGATTGTTGATGGCGCTGTTGGCATTGACCGGCAGGGAAGATTCACATTCAATGATGTCGCCGGTACTGACCGGCACACTTGGACTATCATGCAAGGTCAGCGTTACCTGGGCGCGATTTTCGCTGATGCAATTACCAAGCACCGCAGAGGCATAATAGGGTTTTGCTCCTATCTGGTTCCAGGTCGGGGAGGCAACAATACTTCCGCCTGTGGGGGCATCATACCATGTGATGGTTACTCCGGCCGGAGGCGTCACAACATTTGCAGTTAAGGTCTGAGGCGGGGTATTTGCACACTCGGTTAAGTTAATTCCAACCGGATCTGCCGGATTCGGATTGACTGTTAACATCACTTTAGTCCGGGTCGTGCTCTTGCATCCGGTTGCATAGTTTGCCTCGGCATAGAGGGTCCTGTCTCCCGGGATTATTTGAATGGGTGAGACTTCAATGCCATTGGCAGGTGAGTCATACCATTTGATGGTAGTCCCGGGGACAATATTTATTGCGGCATTTGCGTCAAGGCCGGCAGCCGATGCGCAGGCGATAAGATGGTTGCCAGCAGCGCTGATTGTTGGGGCAACAGGCAATGGATTTATAGTCAATGTTACCATAGCCCTGTTGGCGCTCACACAAGTTCCCAATTTCGCACCGGCCCAATAGGAGATGGTTCCAATATGATTCAATATAGGTGAAGCAACAGTAGTATTACCGGAAGCACTGGTGTACCAGACAATGGTTGCGCCATCAACCGGGGTTACTACCGCTGCCCTTAATACCTGAACCGGATTTTGCACACATTCCGTCAAATCACCAGCACTAACCGGATCTAATGGTTGCGGATTAATGACCACTGTAACCGCAGTACGCGTTATGCTTTGACAACCTGTGACCAGATCGACAGAACCGGCATAATAAGTGGTTGTTCCAGTATCACTGACACTTGGATCGTGATCCAGTGGCTCTCCACCGGTTGGGACGGTGAACCATTGTACCCCTGAACCAGCCGGAAGGACCCGAGTCAGCATATTGACGGGAACCATCGGTGAATCCTGGCAAAGTGTAAGCGTTCCCTTTCCTTTGGGTGGAGCTGGTACCGGATTAATCTGAAGCAGGATTGGTGTCCTGGGAAGTGCACTTTTGCAACTGCCGTTATCAGCCTCCGCGTAATAAGTTACCGATCCTACCACGTTAAGCGTTGGAGTAACTGAGGCCCCGCCTGTTGCTGTTCGGTAATACTTGACCGTAGCACCATCAGGAGATGCGGCAGAGGCAGTTAGGGTCTGAACCGGACTGGCGGCACACTGGATGATATCACCATCACTGACCGGAGATTGCGGAACGGCCCTTATTTCCAGCGTTTGAGGCGTCCTGGTTACACTTCTGCAATCAGTCAATATATTTCTGGCCTCCGCATAATAGGTTACCTTACCGGGTCCGCTAAGCACGGGAGAAGGAGAAACAGGAGAACCTCCCGTAGCTGAGGCAAACCAAATTACGTCAATACCCAACGGAGTTGAGGCTGTGGCAGTAATTGGATTACCGTCTTCACACTTTGGAAGCGGATTGGTAACGACAGGAGGCGCTGGCGCTGCATTAATTGTTAACGTAACAATTGCCGTTCCGGTACGATCCGGGTTCACACAATTTGCATTGTAGGACTCTGCATAATATTTAATGGTGCCCGCAGCACTGAGTGTTGGAGATGCAACCGGTGATCCACCTACATCTGTAGTGAACCAATTGATGGATGAACCATCAGAAGTCGTTGCCTTGGCGATCAGTGTCTGCATTGGACTTTTTTCACATTCAGTCACATCACCCAGACTTACGGGTTTAGCAGGTTTAGCATTGATGGTCAGCTTGACCGGGGCAGAACGGGTAAGGCTCACACAACCGGTTGAAATGTTGACCGCTTCGGCATAATAGGTAATCGTTCCAACACTGCCCAAAATGGCGTTGGTTACTTTTGCACCACCCGTAGCAGATGGATACCAGCTTAGTGTTATTCCCAAACCTTGGGCCCCCACCTGATCATCGGCCTTCAACACAGTAGCCGGAGTTGTCTCGCAAATGGTCTTGTCTCCCAGGCTGACGGGGGCAGGTGGAGCCGGATTTATTGTCATGGTTACTGGAGTCCGTGTCAGACTCGCACAGACACCGTTGTCGGCTTCTGCATAATAGGTTGCTGTGGTGACGGCATGGAGGGTCGGCGTTGGAATTGGCAGGCCGCCTGAAGCAGCCGTATACCATTTAATTGTAATGCCCGGAGGCACTGTAGCATTGGCTGTAAGTGTCTGAAGAGGGCTTTTTTCGCACTCGGTCGCATTCACCCCTATCGGCGCAGCCGGGTGCAGGATGATGTTGATGGTAACGGCTGTCCGAACCAAACTAAAGCAATTGGTTACCAAATCTTTCGATGCGGCGTAAAAGGTCTTGCTTCCAATAGAGGACGACGAAGGAACAAGTGGAATTCCACCTGAAGGCTGATCATACCATACAACAGTAGAACCTGCAGGAGCAGTCGCGGTAGCAGTATAAGTAACCGGTACAGCATCCAGGCACTGGGTGATGTCCCCTCCTGAAGTTGGGGGAAGCGGTGCAGGATTGATCTTCAGTACTACTCCGGCTGATCTGGTAAGACTGGTGCAGATGCCATTACTTGCTTCAGCGTAGAAGGTTTTTGTCCCCGGAGTGCTTAAAGTGGGGCTCACCGGCGCTCCCCCAGTTGGAGTAGTATACCAGATGAGTGTGGTTCCCGGCGCCGTTGTGGCCGTAGCAGTCAATGTTTGTGGTGGTAATTGCTCACAGGCTGTAATATTGCCACCGGAAACCGGGGCCGGAGGATTGTCGCTGATAGTCAGTTTGACAGGAGTCCGTATAAGGCTCACGCACCCGGTTACATTATTTCTTGATTCCGCATAATAGGTAATTGTACCTATTGTATTCAAAGTAGGTAATGCAACCAGATTACCTCCGGTGGGTGCATCGTACCAGAAGATTGTTGTCCCGGCAGGATAAGTCGTTATAGAATTTGCATTCAACAGTGGTATCGGCCCGCCATTCGTACATTGAGAAAGGAACCCGCTGCTGGCTGGTGCCGCAGGCGCCGGATTAACTACAACATTGATCGCGTTGGAAGGAGCGCTTGAACATCCTGTCAAAGGATCAGTCACCACAACCGTGTAATTCCCGGATGTAGTAACCAAATTTGTCTGTGTCGTTGATCCACCAGGCGACCATAAATAGTTGAATCCGGCCAATGGTCCTACCAACAATACACTTCCACCTTCGCAGAAAGTCGTTGGACTGCCTGAAGCAGTGATTACAGGTGTTCCAGGCTTGCTGTTTACCGCAATGGCTTTTGTGGCAGTAGGTCCGTTGCCGCATGTGTTGGTTGCAAAGACTGTAACATTTCCATTCATGGAGGCCATTCCAAAATCTACGGTAATGCTGTTGGTAAGTGGAGGAACCGACGTAATTGTAGCGCCTGACGGCACAGTCCAGGTATAACCGGTTGCCCCGGTTACAGGTGTTACGGAGAAGACTAATCCGGTACTTCCCTGACAAATGGTGGTGCTTCCGCTGATGCTTCCAGGATTAGCGGGTATATCGCTGACAACGACAGGCAAAGTGGAGACCACACCGTTTCCGCAACTGTTCGACCCATAAATGGTAATATTCCCTGATACCGCACCCGGACCAAATGAAACGTTGATCGTATTGCTGTTTGCTCCCGAAACAATGGTTATCCCGGCAGGTAAATTCCAGTTGTAATTGACAGCCTGGGGAATTGGCACAACAGAATAGGTGGCAGTAGTACCCTTACACCGGCTTCCGGCAGGCCCGGATATAACGCCTGGGTTTCCGGGTAAAGCATCCACCTGAATGAACATAAAATCTGAAACTGTTGTTACACAAGGATTAAGCGCATCAACCGATAGTGTCAGCTTGACAGTGTTGCCAACATCCGCAGCCCCGGGATGATAGGTCGGGGTAAGGGTATTGTTGCCGGTCAATGTTCCTGTACCATTGTGTGTCCAGCTAGGATTCTGATAATTTGTGGCAGAAGCGCCGCTAACCAGAAGATTAGCCGGGTAACACAAATTTTTATCGCTTCCGGCATTGACAGTTGGAAGCGGCCTGATGGTCAAGATCAGATTATCCTGTACGGTGGTCACGCATGGAGGAATACTGTAAGCAGTGAGTGTTAATGTCACGGTGCCACCAGCCTGATCTGCTGCACTTGGTACATAAATCGGGGAAAGCGTTGTGCTATTTATAAATGTACCAGTTCCCGATGAACTCCATACAAAGGAAGAATAATTGGTGGCGGTTGCGCCGGTGATGCTAAAATTGGAACCTGCACAAATAAGGCCATTGCTTCCGGCAAATGCCGTTGCTATAGGAAGGATTGATGTTGTAACGGGTGTTGATGAGGCGCTTTGACAACCATTGGCATCCTTTACGACAACGGAATAACTTCCGGCTATTGTAACGATGATATTCTGCGAAGAAGCGCCATTTGACCAGAGATAATTGGTATAACCGGCAGGCGCTGAAAGAACAACATTTCCACCGGCACAGAATGATACTGGTCCGGGTGGGGTAATTACCGGGATTGGAGGTGTTGGATTAACCGTAACCGTCACATTGTAAGAATTTCCCGGACAACCGTTTGCCGTTAATGTGTATCCATAGGTGACGACAACCGGGGCATTGGTCGTATTGGTCAGCACTTCATTGATATCACCTGTTCCTACAGATGCAGGTTGAAGAATACCCGGAATACCTGCCCTTGTCCAGTTGAACAATGTACCTGCAGTGGCGCTTGTTGCAGAATATTGAAAATTTGTACCGCTGCAAATTGGTGGCGCAGCCTGACTGCTGGTAAGTGTCGGAGTAGGATTTACCGTTACAATCACATTTTGTATGTTGGTACAACCATTGGCAGAAAGGGTATACTGATAGGTTACATTGACAGGAGTGGAAGACGAGTTGGTTAGGAATTCACTGACACCACCAGATCCGGATGACGAAGTTTGAATAATTCCAGGTACCGAGGTCCTTCTCCATGTCATTACGGTCCCGGCAATCGTACTCGTGGGTGAATAATTAAACAGGTTACCACTACAGATGGCGGGGGGAGTTAAAGAACTGCTCAGGGACGGTGCCGGATCAACGGTTACGGCAACGGTAAAAGTGGCAGGATTGGTACAACCATTGGCCGTAAGGGTATAAACGTAGGAAACACTTATTGGCGATGATGTTGTATTGACCAGAATTTCATTTGGATTGTTGACACCGGTATTGGCCAAATTTGATATACCAGCCACCGCTGAACGGCTCCAGCTAAATATTGTTCCGGGTGTTGAACTGGTTGGGGAATAACTGAAAACCGAATTGCTGCAAATCGCAGCAGGGGTAAGACTGCTTGTCAATACCGGAGTGGGATTGACAGTTATCAATACATTGTAGGTGTTTGTACAACCAGCAGATCCCAATGAATAAACATACGTTACCACTACAGGTGATGCCGAAGTGTTGGTCAAAGTCTCGTTGGGATTTCCAGTGCCACTACCGGTTACATTGCTGATACCAATCACGGCTGCACGGCTCCAGTTGAATGTGACACCCGGGGTTGGACTCGTGGGGATATAACTAAATACAGATCCGCTGCATATAGCCGGTGGTATGAGGCTACTACTCAGCGTCATTGTTGGATTTACCACAACCTGGACATTGTAAATACTGGGATTCGTACAACCGTTGGCCGACAGGGAATAGGCATAGGTAACGGTTACCGGAGAAGTGGTTGTGTTAAACAGGGTCTCGTTCGGATTACCTGTTCCGGAGGCCGATGCGTTACTGATACCGGCAACAGAGGCACGACTCCATGAGAAGATGGTGCCCGAAGCCGGACTTGTTGGGGTATAACTAAATGAGGTCCCGCTACATAAGGCAGGAGTACTTAATCCACTGGTGAGGGTTGGATAAGGATTAACCGTTACGGTGACTGAATAGGTGGATGGATTAACACAACCATTGCTACTCAAGGTGTAAACATACGTTACAACAATGGGAGCAGCTGTTGTGTTGACCAAAGTTTCGTTTGGATTGCCTGTACCACTGTTAAATCCATTGCTGATACCTACAACCACTGCCCGAGTCCAGCTAAAAAGTGTTCCAGGTGTTGAACTGGTTGGGGTATAACTGAAAACTGATCCACTGCATACTACCGGAGCGGTCAAATTACTGGACAATACGGCTGTTGGATAAACCGTTACCACTACGTTCTGCGGATTATTGCACCCTCCGATACCCAACGAATAGACATAAGTAACATTGATCGGGAGGGTACTTGTATTCACCAATATCTCATTTATGTTTCCTGCTCCTGAAGAGGCAGGATTGCTGATGCCCGCAACAGCGGCTCGGCTCCAGGAATATGATATACCGGCTGTAGTACTCGTTGGGGAATAGCTAAACATATTTCCACTGCATATAGCCGGTGGTGACAGCGTACTGTTAAGCACAGGAGAAGGATTGACTACTACCATCACACTATAGGTGGTAGGATTGGTGCAACCGTTGGCTGAAACAGTATAAAGATAAGTCACAGTAATCGGCGAACCTGTCGTGTTAACAAGGGTTTCGTTTGGATTTCCGGTACCACTGCCAAGGGCGTTACTGATTCCCAATACGGCAGCCCTGCTCCAGCTAAAAATCGTTCCGGGCGTTGAACTGGTCGGAACATAACTGAATACTGTGTTGCTGCATATTGCTGAAGGGGTAAGGGTGCTTGACAATACAGGAGTAGGATTTACTGTCACCGTGACATTCAGAACATTGCTGCATCCGTTGGCACTCAGATTGTATGCATAAGTTACCACAACCGGAAGCGCGGAGGTATTGGTCAAAGTCTCATTGGGATTACCCACACCACTTCCGGAAGCATTGCTTATACCAGCAACAACAGCACGGCTCCAGTTGAAAGTTGTGCCCGGAGTAAGGCTAGACGGGATGTAGCTAAATATTGACCCACTGCAGATAGCCGGAGGGGTAAGGGTGCTGCTAAGTGTCAGGGAAGGATTAACTGTGACGGTAACATTCTGCGTATTGCTGCAACCATTGGCTCCCAAGGTATAAACATAGGTCACAACAATGGGCGAGCTGGTTGTATTGACCAAAGTTTCGTTTACATTTCCTGTATTGCTGGCCGGAGGATTGCTGATTCCGGCCACCGCAGCACGGCTCCATGCAAAGGTAGTGGCTGCAGCAGATGCAGTTGGAGCATAACTGAACGTAGTACCACTACAAATAGACGGCGCTGCCAGGACACTTGTCAGGGTTGGCAGAGGATTGACCGTCACATTGACCGAATAGGTGGTAGGATTGTTACATCCGTTGCTACTCAGGGTATAGACGTAGGTCACGACGATAGGTAGTGGGGTTGTGTTGACCAGTGTCTCGTTGGGATTGCCTGTTCCACTGCCAAAAACATTGCTGATACCAGGTACAACCGCTCGTGTCCATGCAAAGGTAGTGCCTGCCGTTAAGCTGGTCGGCGAATAACTGAATACTGATCCGCTGCATACATCAGGCGGTGTTAAGCTACTGTTCAGGGCTGGAGTTGGATTAACTGTCACCACAACATTATAGGTTGTAGGATTGGTGCATCCGTTGATAGAAACCGAAAAGACATAAGTAACCGCAATAGGTGCTGAAGTAGTATTGACCAGTATCTCGTTGGGATTATTTGTACCGGAAGCGGCAACATTACTGATACCTGAAACAACAGCCCTACTCCAGTTGAAACTTGCCCCTGGTGTGGAACTGGCAGGGGAATAACTGAATAGGGTATTGCTGCAAATAGCCGGCGGTAACAGACTGCTCGTAAGGGCAGGGTATGGATTCACAACGACCGTGACATTATAAGTTGTAGGATTGGTACATCCATTGGCCGAAAGCGTGTATAGATAAGTTACGGTAACCGGGACCGTGGAAGTATTGATTAGGGTCTCATTGGGATTATTGATCCCAGATGTTGCCCCATTACTAATGCCGGGTACCGCAGTCCGACTCCAGCTAAAGGAAACACCGGTGGATGAACTTGTTGGAATATAACTGAAAACAGAATTGCTACATATATCAGGAGCGGTTAAAACACTCGTTAAAACGGGCATAGGATTGACTCTTACCACAACGTTTTGAACGTTGCTGCATCCATTGGCCGTTAATGTGTATATGTAAGTTACATTGATTGGATTTGTAGTTGTATTAACCAAAATCTCGTGAGGGTTGTTGGTACCTGAGGCAGTCGCATTACTGATGCCAACAACAGCCGGACGTCTCCAATTAAACGTGGTACCGGTTGTTGCACTTGTTGGCAGGTAATCAAATGAGGAATTGTTACATATATCGGAAGGCGTCAAAGTACTGCTCAAAACCGGAAGAGGCTGAACTGCTACATTAACATTCTGAATATTTGTACAACCCGCGTAAGTCAAGGTAAATACGTAAGGAACATTGATCGCGGCGGTTGTCGTATTGGTTAAAATCTCAGCCGGATTTCCGGAACCGCTGCTTGTTGCATTGCTGATACCCGGGATAAAAGCGCGACTCCAGCTAACAGTTGTTCCGGGTAATGATTCCGTATGGTTATAAGTAAAAATCGTATTACTGCATATAGAGATCGGGCCCAAAGGGCTGGTCAGCACCGATGAAGGAATGATATTTACATTGACCGAATAGGTGGATGGATTGGAACATCCATTGATACTTAAGGTGAAAATATAAGTGACAGTAACTGGAAGTGCAGTCGAATTGACCAATATTTCAGTTATACTTCCTGTACCACTGGCCGGCAGGTTACTTATTCCTGCAACTGCAGCACGGGTCCAGCTGAAAAAGGCGCCCGGGGTCAGACTTTGAGGTGTATAATTGAATACCGAGGAGCTACAAATATCAGGCGGCGTCAGGCTACTGGTAAGAATTGGAGTTGGATTAACTGACACGACAACATTTTGGACATTGGTACATCCATTAGCCGCCAAGGTATAAACATAGATAACATTAATGGGCGAATTCGTTGTGTTCACCAAGGTTTCATTGGGATTGCCCGCTCCACTTGCTGACACGTTGCTGATGCCGGGGACAGCGGTACGTGACCAGTTGAAAGTAGTTCCGCCAACAGCGCTTGCAGGAACATAACTAAAATTTGAATTGTTACAGATGGCCGCTGGAGTTAAAGTACTGGAAAGTACCGGAACAGGATTAACAATGACGACAACATTTTGCACCCTGCTACATGCTCCAAGAGACAATGTATAGATATAGGTAACAGCAATAGGGGCATTTGTAGTATTGACCAGTACCTCATTAGGGTTGTCAGTTCCGATGGCTGCGACATTGCTGATGCCTACTATTACAGGCCGGTTCCAGGCGAAAGTTACCCCCGGGGTTAAACTGGTTGGGGCATAACTAAACAAACTATTGCTGCAAATTGCCGGAGGTGACAAGGAACTATTCAACCCGGGAATAGGGTTAACTGTCACATTTACATTTTGGACATTGCTGCAGCCGTTTGCATTCAAGGTATATACATACGTTACAACCACCGGAAGCGCCGAAGTGTTAATCAATGTTTCGTTCGGATTACCCGTTCCACTTGCTGTTGGATTACTGATACCTGCTACTGCCGCTCTGTTCCAATTTAGGGTGGCGCCAGGGGTGAGGCTGGCTGCCGGATAATTAAATGCCGTATTGCTGCAAATGGCGGGGGGGGCCAGGCTGGTAGATAATATAGGTGTTGGATTGACCGTGACAACTACATTTTGAATATTGGTGCATCCACCGTAAACCAAAGTGTAAACATAGGTGACATTAACCGGTAAAGCACTGCTGTTGATCAATGTTTCGCTAATCCCGTTCGAACCGCTAGCTGCAGCATTGGTGATCCCTGCCGTTACATTGCGGCTCCAACTAACTGTTGTACCAGGTAAGGAGGTAGTGGGATTATAGGTAAAGTTTGTATTGCTGCATATGGCTAGTGGGGTTAGCGTACTTGTCAAAATTGAAGAAGGGATGACACTGACATTCACATCATAAGTGGACGGATTTGCGCAACCATTGATACTGATAGTGTAAGTATAAGTGACAGTCACAGGTAGCAATGTTGTATTAACCAATGTCTCGTTTGGATTGCCTGTGCCAATTGCAGTTGGATTACTGATACCTGCTACTGCGGCCCTATTCCATGAATAAATAGCTCCTATGGCGTTTCCAGTTGGCACGTAACTAAATGCGGTGCTGCTGCAGATACCCGGAGGATTCAAATTACTGGTTAATGTAGGAGTCGGGTTCACCGATACAACCACATTTTGTGTATTACTGCATCCAGGCGCACTTAGGGTATAAACATATGTAACGTTAATTGCGGCATTGGTGGTATTTACCAGGATTTCATTGGGATTGCCCCCTCCACTGCCTGCAGTATTGCTGATACCCGGAACAACCGCTCTTGTCCATCCGGTCACAGTACCATTGGCCGAAGTTGGATTGTAACTGAAAGAAGTATTGTTGCAGATGGCAGGTGGCGTGAGGGTACTGCTTAAAGTTGGCAATGGGTTGACAATTACGACAACATTTTGATTGTTGATGCATCCGCTGCCAACCAAAGTATAGGAATATGTGACACTGATCGGACCGCTGGTGGTATTGACAAGATTCTCGACCGGGTTCCCGGAACCACTGGAAGCTGCGTTGCTAATCCCTGCAACCACCGCCCTGGTCCAATTGAATGTTATACCAACCGAAGCGCTTGTTGGCACGTAAGAGAACACGTTACCGCTACAAATCCCTGGAGGTGTTAAACTACTTGAAAGTGTAGGGGTTGGGTTTACTATGACCGTCACATTTTGTACATTGACACATCCATTTACAGTCAGCGTATAAACATAATTAACCGAAACCGGGTCATGGGAGGTATTGGTTAATATCTCATTTGGATTGCCCGAACCAACCGCTGCAAGATTACTGATTCCCACTACAGCAGCCCTGCTCCACGAAAAATTAACACCCGCTGTTAAACTTGATGGATTATAACTGAAAACTGTTCCACTGCAAATCGAAGGAGGTGTCAGGTTACTCGATAATACAGGCGTAGGATTGACAATTACTGCAACATTTTGTGTATTGGTACATCCATTGGCAGTCAATGTATAATCATAAGTCACAGTTAATGGTGAAGCCGTAGTATTGATCAAAACTTCATTGGGATCCCCTGTTCCGCTTGCCGGAGTGTTGCTGATTCCAACTACGTTAGCCCTGCTCCACGAAAAGGTTGTCCCAACTGTAGAACTGGTTGGTGAATAATTAAATGCCGTACCCGTACAAATGGCCGGAGGTGTCAGGCTACTGGTTAATACCGGGGTTGGGTTGACTGCAACGACAACATTATACGATGTCGGATTGGTACATCCGTTGGCGCTCAAGGTGTAAGCATAAGTTACATTTACTGGCGCAGTGGTTGTATTATTCAGCGGTTCATTTGGATTACCCGTTCCACTGGCCAGGGCATTGCTGATACCCGGAACTACAGCACGGTTCCATAAAAAGGTTGTGCCGGGGGTAATACTTAATGGGGTATAACTAAAGAACGAATTGTTGCATATGGCTGGTGGGGCTATGCTGCTGGTCAATACGGAGGCCGGATTAACCGTTACTACCACATTATAAGTAATTGGATTGGTGCACCCATTCGCAGAAACTGTGTAGGTATAGGTTACAGATACAGGAAAATTACTCGTATTTACCAGGGTTTCGCTGGGGTTACCTGTCCCACTGGAGGCTGGATTACTAATACCTGCAACGGATGAACGACTCCAGGCAAATGTAGCCCCGGCTGTGACACTTGTGGGAATATAACTGAACACTGTTCCACTGCAAACTGCAGGAGGAGTTAAAGAACTGCTCAGGGCCGGAGCAGGATTAACTACAACCGTGACATTTGTACTGCTGGTACAACTTCCTGAATTCAGGGTGTAAATGTAAACAACATTAACTGGGGCAGAGGTCGTATTGGTCAGAATTTCATTCGGATCGTCAGTCCCACTGGCTGCTGTATTGCTAATCCCCGCAACGGCAGCCCTGCTCCAGGTAAACGTAGTACCTGGCATAGAACTGGTTGGCGTATAGCTCAAAATGGATCCACTGCAGATAGCCGGGGGGGTCAGTCCGCTTGTCAATGCCGGCGCCGGATTTACTTTTACAACTACATTAAATGTCGTTGCATTTGTACAGCCATTGGCGTTTAAAGTGTAAACGTAGGTGACATTCACCGGGGATGCGGTCGTATTATGCAATGGCTCATTGATGGTACCAGTACCACTCGACGATGCATTGCTGATACCCGCTACCACTGCCCTTGTCCAGGAAAAGGTAGTTCCAACGGTCGAACTCGTTGGAGTATAGACGAAAAACGAATTGTTGCAGATATCAGGTGGGGCCAGACTACTGGTTAATACCGGATTCGGGTAAACTATCACCTCAACATTAAAAGTAACCGGATTGGTACAACCGTTCGCAGTAACGGAAAAAGCGTAAGTTACGGATACCGGGTTAGCGCTCGTATTGACAAGGGTTTCATTCGGATTGCCGGTCCCGCTTGCAGAAGCATTGCTGATTCCCGGAACGGTTGACCTGCTCCATGCGAATGTTGCCCCTGCTGTAAGGCTTGCAGGAGCGTAATTAAACACGCTCCCGCTACATATTGCGGGAGGGGCAAGCGTGCTGCTCAATGTAGCGGCAGGATTGATAACAGCAGTTACATTGTAAGTGCTGGTGCAACCTGCAGCATTTAATGTATATACGTAAACAACACTGACAGGGGAAGTTGTGGTATTGATCAGAGTCTCATTTGGGCTGTTCGTGCCGCTTGAAGCAATATTGCTGATTCCGGGAACAGCCGCACGACTCCAATTAAATGTCACTCCTCCAGTCGAACTGGTAGGAGTGTAGCTGAATACCTGTCCACTGCATGATGCCGGTGGGTTGACACTGCTTGTCAGGACTGGCGTTGGATTCACCGATACTACTACATTGTAGGTGATAGGATTTGTACATCCGTTGGCACTTAAAGTATAGACATAGGTGACACTTACCGGACCTGCGGTGGTATTGTTCAATGGTTCATTGGGATTACCTGTCCCACTGGCCGGACCATTGCTGATACCCGCCACTGCAGCCCTGTTCCATGAGAATGTCGTCCCGACTGTCGCACTTGTCGGGATGTAACTAAAAAATGAATTGGAGCAGATTGCAGGAGGGTTCAGGGAGCTTGACAGAACTGGGAATGGATTAACCGTTAGTGCCTGCTGGGCAGATACCGTTCCTCCAACCCCTCCGGTAATCGTATAAATTATATTACATGTGCCAGCTCCAACAGCCGTAACCAACCCACTTACACTATTTACGGTAGCAACAGCTATATTGTCACTGCTCCAGGCTCCTGTTCCTCCATCCAATACCACATCATTTGCAGTATATGTCGCTGTATTCCCAATACACAATGGAGAAGTTCCGCTGACAGAGGTAACTGAAGCCACAGGAATCCCTGAATTATGGATTGTTGAAGTGGAAGAAGAGCTAAATGACCTATCAAATGAATATCCTGTTAGGGTAAAGTCAATCGGTGCAGAACCTGCGTCAACAGCCCTTGCATCAAGAATTCCAACCCACAACAAACATATAAGTATCAGCTGAATTTTATTTTTACATAAAACTCTGCGCAAGTGTTTATTTAACCTCTGTATAACAACCATATATGTTGTCTATTCATTATATATTTCATGCTAATCCTTAACCTGACCCCTAAAGCCAGCACCGCAAAGGGATGCACGATAATACTTAATACAATATTCTATTACAATGTTACCCCAAATTATTAAAAAACTCTTCCCCTATAATACAACAACTGAAATGCTGTTTTGTTAAACCACTTACTATGTTTATGTTAATTCAATCCTGCAGCATTTTCCCAAATGATTATATTTTACAATAGTTTAGGAGTTCCTTTCAAGCACGAAATATATAAAAAATTCCATTTGCTTGATGAGAACCATCCGTAAACTTGGTTAAAACTCAACGAAAACGCCTATTTTATCAACATTGTAGCATAATATCGTCAGAAAATAACGGTTTGCCGGGTGCTCAATTTTTCAAAATGGCTATTACCGTCATCCATATTTCACTTATATTTGATCAAAAAAGCATTGATCTCCAACAAAACCATTTTGGGAATCGACCCCGGCACAAACATCATGGGGTATGGTGTCATTCGAATAGATGACAACAAAGTTAACATTGTTGCCCTTGGAGTGGTGAAAACATCAGGATTTACCGGACACTACGAAAAACTCAGTCATATTTTTAACCGCACCCTTTACCTCGTAGATGAATACAAACCGGACGAAACCGCCCTTGAAGCCCCTTTTTTCGGAAAAAACATCCAATCCATGCTAAAACTGGGACGCGCCCAGGGTGTTGCCATGGCAGCCTCACTTTATCGGGGGGTACCGATCTTCGAATATGCACCACTTCGAATCAAACAGGCCATAACAGGCAGTGGTGCATCATCCAAAGAGCAGGTTGCCTATTTTCTTAAACAGATGTTCGGAATGACCATCATGCCTTCCGACCTGGATGCTACCGATGGACTTGCTGCTGCCGTATGCCACTACCTCCAGATGAAAAACCCTGCTTCTGAAAAAGGTGCAAAGAATTGGGAGGATTTTGTGCGGAAGAATCCCGGCCGCGTGAAATGATGGAGATGACTTGGACGACGGGGACGACTTGGACGAAGAAGGAACTTGGGGATCTAAACTCCGAACGAATGGAAAAACGAAACGGAGAAACAATGAAACGGAGAAAATGCGACCGGTCCTTGAGCGATTTCGAAGGGTCAAAGGTCCGAATAGTCTCTGTGTAACTCTGTGCTTCTCCGTGAAACTCTGTGTAATAACAAAAGCGCCTCACTTAAATTATTAAACCGCTTCGGATATCAACTTCGCGGTAGCAGTAAACTCCTCAGAACTGAATTGCTTTTTGGGTTTGGAAAAATCAATGTCCCTTTCACTGTTCAATGGTACCAGATGAATATGGGCATGGGGAACTTCCAACCCAAGAACGGCCACCCCTACCCTCTTGCAGGGTATCACTTTACCAATGCCCAATGCCACCTTCCGGGCAAAATTCATCAATCCTGCATATGTTTCGGCATCCAAATCAAA
This sequence comes from Prolixibacteraceae bacterium, assembly GCA_023228025.1. Lineage (GTDB taxonomy): Bacteria > Bacteroidota > Bacteroidia > Bacteroidales > Prolixibacteraceae > CAINVV01. The sequence continues at coordinate 42,123 of JALOCD010000007.1, forward strand.
AAGATAATCCACCTCCTTTTTCGGAATTACAAGAACATGTCCTTTCGTCAGTGGAAATATGTCTAAAAAAGCGAGGTATTCATCATTCTCTGCAACTTTGTAGGAAGGAATCTCACCTGCTGCTATTTTGGAAAAGATGGACGCCATGGTTTAAATTTTCATTGTCCAAGTTCAATGTTGATGATTTCGAAAGGGATAACACCAGAGGGCACCTTAATATCCACTACATCACCGACTTTTTTCCCAAGCAGACCCTTCGCAATCGGCGTACTTACGCTGATCTTGGCCATTTTTAGGTCAGACTCGTGATCAGAAACAATGGTATAGGACATTACCGCATTGTTCTTTACATTTTTGATGGTCACCTTGTTCATGATCTGTACAACATCGGTTTCAATCTTCGACTGATCAATGATCCTGGCATTGGCAATCTGATCCTGCAAAACAGCAATTTTGGCTTCAAGCATACCTTGTGCATCTTTTGCCGCATCATATTCGGCATTTTCAGAGATATCTCCCTTTTCAATGGCTTCCCCAATTAATTTGGAAATTGCAGGTCTCTCAATGTTAAGCATCCGATCGAGATCTGCCTTCAGCTTCTTCAACCCTTCTGCAGAGATATAGGTAATTTTGGTCATTCTTCTGATCTGTTTTCTGATATTATACATAAAAAAACAGAAGAACTCCAATCCTTGGAGCTCTTCCACCATTCGATAATTGACAAATGTAGAAAATATTCTTTTTTATTGTGCAAATATACGGGCAATTTTTTTTCGCTTCCCTTAAATTAATTCTTGTGTTAAATATTTAGACGCATCTTACTTTTATCATATAACCCGATAAACTTACCATTCATCCTTTTTACTATTTTTGTTGCATGAATAAAATCCGTACAATTCCAAAGATGCTGAATGCCAGAAACATTTCAATCGCATTGCTTGCTTTGATCGTTATTGGCTTCTCAGGCTGTTCAGACAACCAAAACAATTTTGTGCCTTATACGAAAGTCGACAAATATATCTCACTCGTCAATTACAACAACTTAATGATTTCGGGAAACTCCATGACATTTCCTGCTGAAGGGTATGCAGGACTCATCGTTATTTGTGTAAACGATCAGCAATATTTTGCTTATGATGCTTGTTGCCCGTATGAGGGAACCAAATTAAGTTTTGTAGAGACCAATCCCGGGCAAAGTGGAACTGTTTCAAGCAGCAACCCGGTTGCAACCTGCAAAGTTTGTGGATCACAATACATCCTTTTCAATGGGGGATATCCGATAAAAGGCCCCTCCACACGAAACCTCAAACAGTACGCGGTAACGGTGCTGGACAACAGGCTGTGGATACATAATTAGAAGGATAAAGGATAAAGTAAAAGACGCCGCAATGTTTATTTGCAGCGTCTTTTTTATTTTAATCAATGAGACAAAGCTCCATTCAGCTTGAATGTCACTTTATCCTTTTTACTTTATCCTTTATCCTTCTAATACCTGTAGTGATCTGCCTTGTACGGTCCTTCCTTGGGTATTCCCAGATACTCGGCTTGTTCCGTTGTTAAAGTAGTAAGTTTTACTCCGATTTGTGCCAGATGCAGTCTTGCTACCTCTTCGTCCAAATATTTTGGAAGCCTGTAGACCCCAATTTCATAACTGTTTTTCCACAAATCGAGCTGTGCCAATGTCTGATTGGTGAAGGAGTTACTCATGACGAATGAAGGATGTCCGGTGGCGCATCCCAGGTTTACCAATCTGCCTTCAGCAAGCAGGAAGATGGCGTGTCCATCCGGGTAAACATATTTGTCGACCTGTGGTTTGATGTTGATCTTCTTAATCCCGGGCCATTTTTCCAGACGACTCACCTGGATCTCATTGTCAAAATGGCCAATATTGCACACAATAGCCTGATCGGGCATAGCAGCAAGATGTTCTGCTGTGATAACATCCTTATTGCCGGTAGTCGTCACAAAGATGTTACACTGGCCCACCACATCATCGATGGTAGCAACCTGAAAACCCTCCATGGCTGCCTGCAGCGCGCAGATCGGATCGATCTCGGTTACAATGACCCTTGCCCCGTAGCTCCTCATGGAATGTGAACAGCCCTTGCCAACATCCCCATATCCGCAAACCAATACAACTTTCCCTGCAATCATCACATCTGTAGCCCTTTTTATACCATCGGCCAGAGACTCACGACATCCGTACAGGTTATCGAATTTTGACTTGGTTACTGAGTCATTGACATTGATAGCCGGAAACATCAATTCGCCGCGTTCAAGCATCTGATACAAACGATGGACACCGGTAGTCGTCTCTTCCGAAACGCCTTTGATCTCTTTGATCGCTTTACCCCACCTGTTTGGCGAATCTTTCAATATCTTTTTGAGAATCTTGTATAGCTCCTTTTCATCAGCCCCTTCTACCTCTTTGTCGAGCATTGCCGGATTTTTCTCCGCAGCATGACCGATGTGTACCATCATGGTTGCATCTCCTCCATCGTCAACGATCAGTTGGGGACCAACACCATTGCCAAAATCCAACGCACGTTCCGTACACCACCAATACTCCTCGAGGCTCTCCCCTTTCCATGCAAAAACCGGAATCCCGGCAGCGGCAATAGCAGCTGCGGCATGGTCCTGCGTAGAGAAAATATTGCAGGAAGCCCAACGCACATTAGCCCCAAGATTGGCCAGGGTCTCTATCAAAACTGCCGTCTGGATAGTCATGTGCAAGGAACCCATAATGCGAACACCTTTCAGCGGTTTTTCAACCCCATATTTCGTGCGCAGGGACATCAGTCCGGGCATCTCTTTTTCGGCTATCTCTATCTCTTTGCGGCCAAATGCGGCCAGCTTGATATCATGTACTTTATAATCGCTCATATAAATTTTGATTTTATCAATAATAGGCTGGTATATTACCCGGAATAATTCAAATCAGGTTTGCAAATATAGACAATGTTCTGGCTTTATCAAGTGCCAACTGCGCTTTTAATTGATCCAGACTCCCGAATTTCACCTCATTTCTAATCCTTTCCACGAAGCTGACGGAAATATCTTTTTGGTAAATATCTTCCGAGAAATCAAAAATATGCACCTCAATACTCCGATGGTCCACATTGGTATTCACGGTAGGCCGTGTACCCACATTCAGCATCCCTTTGTACTGAGTGCCGCCGACCTCCACAAGGACAGCATAAACCCCATCCGTTGGTATCAGCTTGTGCTGGTCGTCAGGCAGGATGTTCGCGGTCGGGAATCCGATCTCTCGCCCCAAACGTCTTCCTTCAACCACTTTGCCCTTCAACAGATAAGGGTAACCCAGATAATGGCTTACTTTTTTTATATCCCCTGATTCCAATGCCTGCCTGATTTTGGTTGAACTCACTGCAACATTCTCTACCAGCATTGGATTGAGCTGCTCAACTTCAAAGCCATATTGGTCGCCCAGAATCTGTAATGCATGAAAGTCTCCCTGCCTGTCGTGGCCAAATTTGTGGTCATATCCGGTTACCAATTTGCAAATATGCATTTGATCGACAAGTATATTTTTTACGAATTCCGAATAGGTTAGGGAAGCAAACTCCCTGGTAAAGGGATAAATAACCAGACGATCCAGTTTCAACTCCTCCAATAGCATACATTTCTCCTCCTGCGTGGTCAATAACCTGATGGTATCTTCATCAGGCGTCACAACCATCCGCGGATGCGGAAAAAAAGTAAACACAACAGACTCGCCATTGGTCTCCCGGGCAATCCGTTTGAGCTCAGCAATCACCTCCCGATGCCCAAGATGGACGCCGTCAAAAGTTCCGATGGTCACCACTGGCCTCTTCGCTTCGAAATTGTCTAGTCCGTAATGTATTTGCACGTGGAAAATAAAATGCAAAAATAATCAAAAATGCCTTGTGTCTAATAGGGTTCTTCAGGCAAATAAGGGCGAGAATCAAAAGGTCAGATAATCTACAATTTACCCATCCTTCATTTGTAATCTGTAATTTGTAATTTCCTTTCCTCCATTTATTCGCTACTAATTTTTATTTTTGTCATATCATCGGTTTCCTACCGGGAAGCTAAACTTGAAAATTTGTGCTATCCGATACACATATTATAAATAAATATTTCATGAACAAAACCCTGGCTTTGCTTGCGATTGTAATTCTGATGGTGTCTTGTGGCAAAAAGAACAACTTTACCATTTCCGGGAAAATTGATGGCGGCGCTGGCAAAAGTATCTACCTAAACCATCTGACTTTGACCGCCCTGATCCCGGTTGATTCGGTCAAGCTGGATAAAGCCGGCGAATTTAAGATGAAAGGAAGGGTCAGTGAGCCCACCTATTTTCTGCTAAAGCTTTCAGACGGCAACTTCGCCACCTTGTTGGTTGATTCCGCAGAAAACCTGACAATTACAGGTTCATTCAAACAGTTTGCCTCTGATTACACGGTCAAAGGCTCTGACAACTCATCCAAAGTGAGGGACTTGACTTTAAAGTTTGCCGCAGCCAAATCAAAAACAGACTCCTTACAAAAACTCTATCAAAAACATCAGAACGATCCGCTCTTTACTTCCGATCTCACAAAATGGAACAGCGAATACGCCAAACAGGTAAATGATTATACCATCTACCTGAACGATTTCGTTAAAAGGAACCCATTTTCCATGGCCAGCGTCTATGGACTCTACCAGAAATGGAGCGAAAACAATTATGTGGCCAATGATTTTCAGGCGATGAAAACTGCAGCATCAGCTCTCTATGCGGTTTACCCCAAAAACGATCAGGTGAAAGCGCTTTACAACAACGCACTGACTATTATCAGGGAGCAAAAAAATGCTAGACTTAACGACTTGATGAGTCAGTCGGCAGTGAACTCCCCCAACATCAAATTACCCGATGTTTCAGGCATCACAAGGGATTTATGGTCGCTGCACGGAAAAAATGTTTTGCTCCATTTCTGGTCGGCCAAAGACAAGACCTGCCGTATCCAGAACCAGGTATTGGTCGAGCTCTATGCCAAATACAAAAGCAGGGGATTCGAGATCTTTATGGTAAGTGTTGACGACGACAAGGCTGCATGGAGCGCCGCCATAGCCGAAGATCATTTGACCTGGATAAATGTAGGCGACATGAAAGGCAGCATCTCTGCACTTATGAACTACAATATCCACAGCGTACCGGCAAATTACCTTCTGGATAAAGAGGGAAAAATCGTTGCGAAGAATCTTCAGGGTCCCGAACTGAATAGTGCACTGGCGAAGATTCTTTAACAAACTTTTAACGAACTTTGGAAAAGTCTTCAGAAAAATTCCTTTACGGATACTTTTTGGGGACTTTTCCAAAGTTTCCTATCTTTGCCGCAAATTTAGACTGTGGTTATCGGAAAAAAAATCTATTTTGTCTCTGATCTGCATCTTGGGGCGCTGGCCTTAAGGAATAACAAAGAGCGCGAGTTGCTCTTCGTCGATTGGCTGCAATCGATCAGAAAAGAGGCTTCCATGATTTTCCTCATGGGTGATTATTTCGATTTCTGGTTCGAATACAAGAAGACTGTGCCCAAAGGTTTTGTCAGGTCCCTGGGGGTTTTGGCCGACATTTGTGACAGCGGTATACCAGTCCATTTCTTTACCGGCAACCATGATATCTGGGCATTTGATTACCTGTCGGGGGAGGTTGGTATGATCGTTCATAAAGACAGCATCACAATGGAACTTCTTGGCAAGAAATTCTTTCTTTCACACGGCGATGATCTTGGGAAAAAAGATTTTGGCTACCAGCTGATCAAGAATTTCTTTCACAACTCATTGGCACAATGGGCATTTGCAAAAATCCACCCGGATCTATCATTCCGGATGGCTCATTTTTGGTCAAAAAAGAGCCGTCTCTCCTATAAAAACGGGGATGTTGGTGTAATAAAAATTGAGAATGAGGAGCAATATCTTTTCGCCAAAAGTGTTGAAGCAAAAGAACATTTTGATTATTTCGTGTTCGGTCACCGGCACTTGATCATTGATGAACCTCTCGCGACCAACAGCAGATTGATTGTACTGGGCGACTGGATCAGAAAATTTAGTTACGGTGTTTTCGATGGGGATAATTTCAAAATAGAATCAATTGGGAAAAACAAACTAAAAGAATATCGTATAACAATTTAATTATGGGCACAAAGCTTTATACCGTTATTACCGGAACCGGATCTTACATTCCACCTACCGTCATACACAACGACTATTTTCTGGATGCAGAATTTTACGATCCTGCAAGTCATAAAAAATTTGAAACCCCCAATGCGGAGATTATTCGTAAATTCAACGAAATCACCAACATAGAAGAACGTCGCTATGCCGAACCTGACCAGGCAACGAGTCATTTGGCCACTTTTGCGGCGGAGGATGCCATCCAGTCGTCCGGTTTTGACCGCGAAAAGTTAGAATTCATCATCGCGGCACACAACTTCGGGGATATCTATCCCGATACCTTCCGTTCCGACATGTGCCCTGCCATTGCCAACCGTGTAAAACTGGGCCTTGGAATTAAGAACCACAATGTTCATACCCATGATGTGGTTGCCGGATGCCCCGGTTGGACCACCGCAATGATTGTTGCAAATGCCTACATCAAAAGCGGAATGTTTAAGTGCGGGCTTGTTGTTGGCTCCGATCTCAATTCGCGCGTTTCTGACCCTTACGATCGTGACCGGATGATTTTTTCAGATGGCGCCGGCGCCGTTATCGTGGAGGCCGTGGAAAGTGAGACCCCGGTCGGCATTTTGTCCCACTCAAGCAGATCAGACATTGATCCCGGGATGTTGAAAATGGGCGTTTCCCTTAACCCTGACTACCATGGTACCGAAATCAATATCAGGATGGCCGGCCACAAGGTTTACGCTTATGCGCTAAGCGCTGTTCCCGGAGTGGTGAAAGAGAGCCTCGACAAGGCAGACTTACACCTTACCGACATCAAAAAAGTGCTGATTCACCAGGCCAACGAAAAAATGGATGAAGCGATCCTTCAACGGGTATTTAAATTATATGGCATCAAAGAATTTAACATCGATGTGATGCCCATGACCATACGGACACTTGGAAACTCTTCCACTGCCACGGTACCAACCCTGCTGGATCTTATCCTCAAAAATAAGATGGAAGATCACATCATTGAATCTGGCGACAACATCATTCTTACTTCGGTTGGGGCAGGCATGGTGATCAATTCGATCGTTTATCGTTTGCCCTGAAATACAATGCATCAATTTTAAGGCGTAATCGGTCCAACCGGTTGCGCCTTTTTTGCAAAACTTAGTGTACCTTAGTGCCTTGGTGCCTTAGTGGCCTCGTTTCAAATCACTCATTTGCAAACACAACAAATATAGTACCCTATGGAATTCATTTATCCAATTCTGGCATTCTTTGCAGGCAGCACAATCATTTTCCTATGGCAACAAAAACGTTTAAGTGAAGAACGGAGGACAATGGCCACTCAACTTAATGAAGCGGATAAACTTGGACAGGCAAAACTCGCCGAAGCGGATAAAAGCAAGTCGCTGGCCGAACAACAATTGTCGACACTTTCAAGGGATTTCGCAGAGGTGAAAACCGAACTTGCAACGGAACGTCAAAAGAATGAAGAGTCCATCAGACTGCTCACTACCTCCATGGCAGAATTGAACCATGCAAAAAAGCAATTGAATGACAAGGCAGAAGAATTGGAACAAATTCAGAAACGTTTGACTGTAGAATTTGAGAATGTCGCCCACAAAATCCTGAAAGAGCACTCAGCCGAGTTTACCACTTTGAACCAGAAGAATATTGGGGATATCCTCTCCCCGCTCAAGGAAAAAATATCAACATTCGAAAAAAAAGTGGAAGAGTCGTACGAAAAATCCTTGAGAGATCAGACGGATTTGAAAGCCGAGCTAAAGAAACTGCAGGAGTTGAATGCCAAAATCGGCAACGATGCCCAGAATCTGACCAACGCCCTCAAGGGTGATGTCAAGAAACAAGGCAATTGGGGTGAGGTAGTTCTGGAAAGGGTTCTTGAAAGGTCTGGTTTAACCCTTGGCCGTGAATATGAAAGGGAGGTTGTAGACGAAAACAGCGACGGCAAGCAGATTCGGCCTGACGTGATCATACACCTTCCTGATAAGAAACATTTGATCGTAGACTCCAAAGTTTCGCTCATTGCCTACGAGAGGCTTGTCAACGAAGCCTCGGATGAGCTTAGGGTACAGCACCTGGCCGATCACTTAAAATCGCTGCGTTCGCACATCAAGATGCTCTCGGACAGACATTATCCAACGGCCAAAAATTTGAACAGTCCTGATTTCGTCTTGCTCTTTTTGCCCATAGAATCCTCTTTTAGTATTGCTATTCAGGAAGACCAGGAGTTGTTCAATTATGCCTGGGACAACAAGGTGGTGATCGTAAGCCCATCCACACTTTTGGCTTCATTGCGAACCATAGCCTCCATCTGGAAACAAGAGAACCAAACCAAAAATGCACTGGAAATCGCCTCATTGGGCGCCTCCTTGTATGACAAGTTTGTCAATTTTGTCCAGGACCTGGAGAAAGTAGGGAAAGGAATTGAAGCGGCCCAAACCAATTATGGCAATGCCCTGAGCAAGTTGCATACAGGCAAAGGAAACCTGGTGCGGACCTCAGAAAAGCTTAAGGATTTGGGGATTAAAACCCAAAAATCGTTGCCCGATTATTTGATTGAGGATGACAATCGTGCACCATTAACCGAAAAAAATTCAGACTTGCTCGAAGAGTAACAAATGGCCTGCCACCAAAGTCGCCATAAAGAGAAAAAAGAGAAATTCCCTCCAGAACCCACGCTTGCCTGCCATAAAAAAATAGGAGATTAAAAAAGTGACAGGAATCGTTGAAATGGAGATAACGCCCAATCCGGTAGAAGGTAGCAGAAACACGGAAGGAATGCTAAGGCCCAACATCCAGTAAAGAATAATAAAATATTTTCTTGTGCTCATTTTTCTGATACTAACCGAGTTGACGAGCGAAAAACTCCCAAGGGCCGATAGTATGAAAATAAAAGCCGTCACAATCAGGAAGCCAATGTTGAAAATAAATTGATTGTTGACTGATTTCATCCCTGAAAAAATGGAGGATATAAAGGTCTGATCCGATCCCGAGACAAAAAGAAAAGTCCAAACCAAGAGCCAGGGCAAGGATATTCCAATAAGCGGAATAACCAGAAGCCTCCAGTTATCGCTTTTCTGCAAGACAAAAATCGAGATGAGGATAAGAGGGAACAAAGTAATCACCGGCAAGTAAAAAAGAGCGCCAATGGACAGCAAAAAGGATGCATTAAAGGTGGAAGATATCTCATTTTTACGGTGATAGGTCGAGAAAATGTAATATACCGATAACAAAACGAACAAAGTGGCCGGATAAACCGGATGAAAAGTTTGCAGTGAAGGAAAGGAAGAGAGGATGCTAACATAAAAAATTCCGGGAAGAAAAGTCCTATGTTGCAAAAATTGAAATTCATAGCTTAGCAAGGAGAGAATAAGCGCATTCAACAGTATCAGGGCGAATCCTGTCACGACAGGAAAGATAGAGCTTCCAGTATAAAATTTGGCAAAAAATGTATACAAGGGCATCATCCCCTCTCCGGGAACGGCCACCAGTGAAATAGGCACCTTCAATGGCTCCATCCAGAAGAGAAAGGCGACAATTGGGATCAGTATCGCACTGTAAACATTTTTGCTGTTGAATAGCCTCAAAAACATACCTGTTTATTTTAAATCGAATCCCAAATCGGTACGGTAATACATTCCGTCAAAATAAATCTTTTCAGTATTCTTGTAACTAATCGCCAGCGCATCGTCTATCGAGCCGGCAAGTGAACTAACTGCAAGAACGCGGCCGCCATTGGTTAAGACCATCTCGCCATCCAGTTTTGTCCCTGCATGAAATACCACACTATCTTCAACCGAACCGAGGTTTCTTATTTTTTTACCCTTCTCATAATTCCCGGGGTAACCGCCAGCTACTACCATTACCGTGACTGCAGTCCTGGAATCGATTACAAGGCTTCTTTCATCCAGGTTTCCTTGAGCTACCCCTTCCAGGAGATCGACCAGATCAGATTGAATGCGCATCATCACAGCCTCCGTTTCAGGATCACCCATTCTAACATTGTATTCAATCAGGTAGGGTTCGCCCTCGCAACTCATCAATCCAAGAAAAATAAACCCTTTGAAATCGATGTTTTCCTTACGTAAACCCTTAATGGTCGGAATCACCATGCGCTCTTCCACTTTCCGCATAAATTCAGGCGTGGCAAACGGTACCGGCGAAATGGCGCCCATCCCACCGGTATTCAGTCCGGTATCGCCTTCCCCGATTCGTTTGTAGTCCTTTGCTTCGGGTAAAATTTTGTAATGGGCACCATCCGTCAGCACAAAAACGGAACATTCCACACCGGAAAGAAATTCTTCAATGACCACTGTCGAACTTGCACTGCCAAAAAGGCCGTTCAACATCTCCTGGAGGGAATGAATGGCTTCATGAAGGTGTTCGATGATCAGCACTCCCTTCCCTGCGGCCAATCCATCAGCTTTTAATACATACGGTGCCTTTACGCTCTGCAGAAATTCTATGCCCTCCTCCAGATTTCCTTGATGTACCGTGAAATATTTCGCAGTCGGTATGCCATTCCTGACCATAAATTCCTTGGCGAACTCTTTGCTCCCTTCCAGGCGGGCGCCTTGGCTGCCCGGACCGATCACCGGTATCACCTTTAACTTTTCATCTGCGAGGAAAAAATCGTGAATACCGGCAACCAACGGAATTTCAGGACCTACCACAACCATCTCGATCCGGTTCTCGAGAACTGCTCCCCTGATCGCAGAAAAATCAGTCGTATCAATCGCGAGATTTTGGCCCAATGCAGAGGTCCCTGCATTTCCAGGGGCAATGAAAAGATTGTCTAATTTGTTGCTTTGCTTCAGTTTCCAGGCAAAAGCATGCTCCCTTCCTCCCGATCCTATGATTAAAATGTTCATTTAATGTTGTATTGAAAGTGCAAAATAACGAAGATTTTCCTTTATAGAAGTATGGAAACTGCCTTTACTGAAATTTATCCTATATTTGAGTGAACTAAAGTGACTAAAGTTGGAACTCCAAACTGTTGTAGCAATTTTGCGTATATCGAATTACTTTAGTCACTTTAGTTCACTTTAGCTCACTTTAGTCATTCTAGTTCACTTTAGTCACTTTCAAAAAATATGGCAAATCAATCTATCGTAGTCCTGGGCAGTACCAATACCGACATGGTGATCAAAACCACCAAACTGCCTCAACCCGGAGAGACAATCCTTGGCGGTGATTTTCTGATGAACCCCGGTGGGAAAGGGGCCAACCAGGCCGTTGCAGCAGCACGTTTAAAAGGAAACATAACGCTTGTTGCAAAAACCGGTGAAGACCTGTTTGGCTTGCAGGCCAAAAAACTTTTTCAGGCAGAGAAACTGAATACCGACTTTCTTTTTACCGACCCGGAATCGCCTTCAGGAATTGCATTGATCACAGTGGATGAGCAAGCAGAAAACTGCATTGTAGTCGCCCCAGGGGCCAATGCCCGGTTGCTACGCGCCGACGTTGACAAAGCCGCAGGGGCTATAAACACTGCTGAAATTATCCTGATGCAACTTGAAATACCACTGGATACCGTCTGCTATGCTGCCGAAATTGCCTATCATGCAGGCAAGAAAGTGATCCTCAATCCGGCGCCGGCCCAGCCATTGCCTGATGAACTTCTAAAGATGCTCTACATGATTACCCCAAACGAAACCGAGGCGGAATTGCTGACAGGGATTCGGGTTATTGATGTTTCATCTGCCGAAACGGCTGCCCGCAAATTGCTGGAAAAAGGCGTTCAGGTCGTCGTTGTGACCCTTGGCAGCAAAGGAGCCTTATTGGTTACTAGCGAACAATGCCAATTGATTCCAACTTTCAAGGTAAAAGCTGTTGATACCACAGCAGCCGGCGATTGTTTCAATGGTGCGCTGGCCGTAGCAATTGCGGAAGGTTCCGACCTGGTAAGTGCAATAACTTTTGCCAACAAGGCCGCCTCCATTTCGGTAACCCGGATGGGCGCCCAGGCATCGGCTCCCTACCGGCATGAGGTTGTTTAACCTCTACGAGGTAAAGTTTCGTTGATTACCTAAGCAAATCGTTTGGCATGAAAAATTCCGTTGCCTTTCTCTTACTACTTTGTATTTGGATGTTTCTATCCTGCACCACTCTGCGAAAACCTGAATCTTCCGGTCCAATCAAAATCATCCTCGACACAGATATCGGTCCGGATTTCGATGATGTGGGGGCTGTGGCCGTTCTTCATGCCATGGCCGACAGCGGCAAGGTTGAAATTCTTGGGATCATGGCAAGCAACAAGGACACACTAGTTGTACCGACCATCGATGTGTTGAACACCTATTTCGGGAGACCAACCATCCCGGTAGGCGCTCCCAAAGCGAAAGGGGTCGAGATTGGCTCAATAAAGCATTGGCCGGATTCCATTGTGGCACGCTACCCGCACACAATCCGGTCGACCAGCGATGCGACTGACGCCGTAACCCAATACCGCAAAATACTATCGGCCCAGCCCGATGGGTCGGTCATCATCGTTTCAATCGGGTTTATCACCAACCTCAACAATCTTTTGCAATCACCTTCTGATCAGATCAGTAATCTCAGCGGGACTGAACTGGTGGCTAAAAAAGTTAAAAAACTTGTCTCGATGGCTGGCTGGTTCCCGAAAGGCAAGGAGTACAATGTCTACATGGATTCCACCGCATCAAAATATTGTTTCGAACACTGGCCAACCCCTGTGACCTTCACCGGATTTGAAATTGGGGAAAAAGTTAAAACCGGATTAAAATTGATGCGTAGTACTGTCCGTTCCAATCCCGTGAAAGATGCCTTCCGGATCGCTATGGCCGGATCCAATGAGAATCTGAACGGACACATGAGCTGGGACCAAACGGCTGTTCTCATCGCAATATATGGATTTGAACCCTTTTTTACTACCGTAAAAGGCACCATGAAGGTGAGCCCGGATGGCAGCAATACCTGGGATGAAAATCCTGAAGGATCGCAGTGCTATGTTAAAATGAAAATGAGTCCGGATAGTCTTGCAGCGTTTATCGAGAAGCGAATGATGCACGAGCAGGTGAAAAAGGATTAAGGAACGACTAGGATGACTGGGACGACTAGGACGATGAGACAGAATGAGGAAAAAAGCTCCGGTCCCTGAGCTTGTCGAAGGGTCGGAGGGGAATGTGAAAATTGGAAAATGTGAAAATTAATCTGGCAATGAAAAATCAAATGACAACATTCGAAATTCTCCTGATTGTCTTAATTGTCCTGGCTGTCCCAAATAAAAAAGGAAAAAGAAATAATGACTATAATTAACAACACACTAATTATGAAACACTTAAATATTTTTACACTAGCCCTCATAGGATTGCTTTTATCCTGCAACAAGCCGGATCTTACGATTCGAACCATTGCTCCTAATGTGCTAAAAGATAAAATAGCCGGAGGATGGGCCGGAAAAATCCTTGGTGTCACCTATGGCGCACCTACCGAATTCCGTGCCCAGGGACGCACGTTCGAGGAGGCAATCCGCTGGGCCCCAAAAGATGCCATTGGTGCACTCTCCCAGGATGATCTCTATGTACAGCTCACCTTTTTGATGACGATGGACCAGTTTGGCATTGATGCACCGGCAAAAAAATACCAGGAGCTGTTTGCCAAATCGGGTTACATGCTCTGGCATGCCAATGCGCAGTCGCGCAAAAATTACTTCGACAGTATCTTCCCACCCAAATCAGGCGCTCCTGAATTCAATTTTCATGCCAACGACATCGACTTTCAGATCGAAGCCGACTACATTGGGTTTATGTCGCCGGGGATGCCCAACAGCGCTGCCAAACTTGCAGATAAGATTGGCCACATCATGAACTACGGCGATGGCGTCTACGGTGGCGTTTTTCTTTCCGCCCTTTATGCCGAGGCGTTTTTCGAAAAGGATATCCGCAAAATTGTGGAAAAAGCCCTCCGCTCATTGCCTGCTGAATCTGACTATGCCAAAGTTCTTGGTGATGTGTTGATGCTGAAAGATAAAAACCCAACCGACTGGCATGCTTCCTGGAAAGCGCTGGAAGACAAATGGGGTAAAACGCACATATGTGCCGCAGGTGAGGCATTCAACATCGATGCCAAATTTAACGGCGCCTTTATTGTGATGGGACTTCTCTATGGAGGTGGGGATGTGATGAAGACCATGGAGATCACCACCCGCTGTGGTCAGGATTCTGATTGTAATCCATCCAATGCAATGGCTATTTTGGGCGTTATCAACGGCTTTAGCCACCTGCCCGAAGCCATGCAAAAGAGCGTCACCGAAATGCAGGACTCACTATTCATCTTTACCAATTATATTTTCAGGAAAGCTGTAGACAAAACCTACCAATATGCCGTTAACCATGTTGTGGCAGAAGGCGGCGCCGTTACCTCGGACAAGATTAATGTCAAAATTCAGGACCCGGTTCCGGCTCCCCTCGAAGTCAGCTTTCCAAAGATGGTACTGAGCGAAAAAGTTTCCATCTTTGATGTAAAGAGGTGGAAACTTTCGGGCAATTGGCAGCCTTTTCAATTGCCGGATGAATACACTGCCGTGAAGGCCAAACAGGCAAAATTTGCGTCAAAAAAAGGTGATGCCCTCGAATTCGGTTTTGAAGGAACGGCCATCTCCCTCGAAGGTAACTGGAAGAAGGATGCAGGCAAAGCAGAACTCTATATCGATGGCAAATTGCATAACTCCTTCGATACCTATTTCTATTACAACAAACAGGAGCAAACCCCAATAAATATCTGCCATGCACTCAATCTGTCCCCCGGTAAACATACCCTAAAAATCGTGGTAACCGGTGATAAAAAACCGGAGGCGCTGGATAGCAGGATTTATATATCCGATGCGCTTGTTTTCAAAGAAAAGTGAAATTAAATATGGAAATTGGAAAATGTGGAAATTGGGAAATATGGAAATGTGGAAATTTAGCCACATTTGAGACAATTATTGATTATTTAGTACAATCTTGCATTCAGTCAATTTTCACATTTACACATTTTCCAATTTTCACATTACAGGACTTTATTATTATAACTAAATATCAACACTATGTACATCGTCGAAAATTACACATTGGCTGTCGTTCTGACATTCGTGACCATGCTTTGCTGGGGTTCGTGGGCCAACACCCAGAAACTCGCTGAGAAATCCTGGCGTTTTGAACTCTTTTACTGGGATTATGTGATTGGCATCGTTCTGATGTCGCTCCTTTTTGCCTTTACGCTGGGAAGTGTTGGCGATCAGGGGCGCGATTTTCTGACTGATTTTAAGCAGGCTGATTCGTCCAACATTCAAAAGGCAATATTGGGAGGTGTCATCTTCAATGCTGCCAATATCCTTGTTGCTGCCGCTATCGCCATTGCCGGCATGTCTGTAGCCTTCCCGGTAGGGATTGGCATCGCACTTGTTTTAGGCGTGATCATCAACTATATCGCAACTCCTCAGGGTAATGCAGTTTGGCTGTTTGCGGGTGTCGGCCTCGTTACCCTAGCCATCGTGATTGATGCGCTCGCCTATCGAAGGAAAGCGTCTCAGGCCATGAAAGTACCAACCAAAGGAATTGTGCTTTCCCTTGTTGGCGGAGTGATGATGGCCTTGTTTTACCGGTTTGTAGCCAGTTCAATGGCGACTGACTTTGTCCATCCTCAACCAGGTTTCCTGACACCTTATACGGCAACGGTCTTTTTCTCCCTGGGGATTTTGCTCAGCAACCTTCTTTTCAATACCATTTTGATGAAGAAGCCGTTTGAAGGAACTCCGGTAAGTTATACTCAATATTTCAAAGGCGGATTGAAAGAGCATCTGACAGGCATCCTTGGAGGAATGATCTGGTGTATCGGCATGTCTTTGAGCATCATCGCTGCCGGCAAAGCCGGATTCCCTATCTCCTATGGTCTGGGCCAGGGTGCAACCCTCGTCGCCGCATTGTGGGGCGTATTTATCTGGAAGGAGTTCAAAGGATCAAAGGGAACTTCCGGATTACTGACAGCCATGTTCCTTCTTTTTGTGGTCGGAATCGGCTTAATAATTTACGCCGGCAGCCACTGAAAAAAATCAAAAAAAAGAGGGCGTCTAAAAAAGGATGCCCTCTTTTTATGCTTCAAATCGCAGAAAAATTCGGAACGAGAATAAATTCTGACAACCATTCTTGAACTTTCAGTTTGAAGTCTAAAATTGAGTTTT
>JALOCD010000009.1 GCA_023228025.1 Prolixibacteraceae bacterium
GGCCGGGCGGCTCCTCAACATTTTAGATGCTATCTTAATGGCTCGCAAAGCAGCTTTTAATTATTGCTGCCGCTATCTGTAATGCTTGATGGGATGCCAATCCTCCGCATTTGTCAATGGAATCTTAAAGCAGGCAAGGCGCCTCATTAAAATATTTGCTACACCCATGAAGAGCCGCCCGGCCGGGCGGCTGTACAAGTTCCGGGCATATAATCAAAAAGCCGTCCAGCCGGACGGCTCTACAATTTTACTGCTTATGGAAGAATGCATTTCGGATTTGAGTTACAAACTCATAACAACAAACCCCCCGTTGCAAACGAGGGGGATCGGGAGGGATCAGCAGGGATCAACGATCTTTAAAAAACAAATATCCACCCACCTCAATGTCAATTGTCAACTGTCCATTGTCAATTATCAATTCACCCAATCTCCTTCTGGTACGCCACCACATCCAGCACTTTATTGAATTTCTCCCCCACATTCTTAAAATGTGCACATTTGGTGTAGCCACATTTTTCGAAAAGGGCAATGCTGCCGACATTGTCGCCGGAGATGATACCAATCAGATTTTTCAGTCCATTTGAGATGGCGATTTGCTCCAAATAAATTAAAGCGACCTTCCCAATACCTTTGTTGCAGAAATCGGGATGCAGATAGATGGTTACCTCGGCCGACCGGTCATAAGCCTGCCGTTTCTTGTAGTTGGTGATAAAACTATAACCGGCCAGCTCCTTGTCACAGTAAATAAGGTAAGAATTGTACCATGGGTGGTTGAGGTAGATAAACTCCTTCAGCTGATCCGTCGTGATGGGTTCCGTATGAAATGTAGCCGTCGAATTTTCGATGTACCAATCGTAAATCCCTTTGATCGCAGGCAGGTCCTGCTCTTCGATCGGTTTAAATTCTATTTCCATTTGCGGGCTAATTGAATGAAACGAATCCCTGCTAAAAGCCAACTCAAAAGTATAAAAATGTTCGCACCGAAGGGCGCAAAGGTTTCACAAAGTAATCCTGGTGATTGAACGATCTCATTCTTATATAACTTCCAATATTTCACGCAAAGGTCGCAAAGAAAGACGCAAAGAAGTCAGAAATGAACTTTGCGCTCGTTTGCGGTTTTGCTTTGCGACCTTTGCGTGAAATATTGGAGTTATTTAATTTGGAGGTTATATTATTTTCGTACTGATGGACTACTAAACACAAGTTTGCCCTTTGCTTTTTTGGCTACTTCGCGGTGAAAGTCTAACTATTTGTAACTTTGCTACCAAATTTAATCGATAACACATTGAGAAAATTTATCTTCAAAACAACGGTTCTCCTGCTGATCATAATTGCAATGGTTGGCTGCAAAACTATTGAACCGCAGATGCCTACCGAAAACTACACCTATGTTACCGTAAAACCCCAGACCTCAGCGGTAAGCCTGTTTGCCGATCTGGAGATAACCCGATTGGAGGCGCTGATCAACAGCAATACCGATAGTGTATTGTATGACGACAACAGCCTCACCGACAATGGAGGGGACAATCTGATGCTCAAGGCATGGAAAAATGGTCAAATCAAAATCTCGCTGCAGGATAATCTCCTCTCTTGGGAAATTCCATTGCGCCTCTCCATCAAAAAAGCGGTTTTCATGGTAGCCTTCAATCATCCAATCGGTGACATAGTGGAAGCAAACGGAGAGATCAACCTGAAATTCAAAACCAACTTATCCGTCAACAGCGACTGGAGCATAAAAACCATTACCAATTCCGACGATTATGAATGGACCAAGAAACCCACGCTGAAAGTCGGCGGAATAACCATCCCGGTTACGCCAATCGCCTCGCTCTTGTTAAAAGTCAATCTCGACGGTTATTCCAAAAAGATTGATGAGACGATAGCAGGTAGCTTTAATTTCAGGCATTATGCGGAAAAGGGATGGCAAATGATGTTTGAACCGATGAAAATACCAGGAAATTACAATGCCTGGTTATCCATGACACCCACCTCCGTCTCCCTAATGCCCATCAAGGGAAGTAACGGACACATCCGTTTCGGGACAAAAGTGACTGCCGACATCGAATGCCTTCTCGATAAACAACCAACAGCGGCAAAGGTGACCCCACTTCCAAACCTGCTATCTTTTGAGAATGCAAGTGATACCTTTCGTATCAACCTGATGACCGATATTCCCTACCCTACCATTGAACGGCTCACTTTTGAAGAGCTGCGTGATTCGAGCTATTCATTTGGAGATAAGCGCCTTAAATTTGAGTCATTGCGGGTTTATGGTTCCAGTGGACTTCTGACCGTCGAAACCAAAGTGAAGGGAAGCATCAAAGGCACAATCTACCTGACAGGTACCCCCTACTTTCATCCGACCGATACCACTTTGCGGATTAAGAACCTCAAATTTGACCTGAAGACGCGGAATTTGTGGATGAAATCGGCCAAATGGCTCTTCAACGGAAAGATGGAACGAACCTTGACAGAGGCCATAGCCATTCCATTCAAGAGCAACGTCAGGGATATTGAAAGCAACATCCAGGGTTACCTGAACCACCGAAAACTTGGTTACGGTTTTGAACTCAACAGCAATCTGACGAAAATCAGCGTTTCTGAACTGATTCTTACGCCTGAATCTGTCAAGGCCAATCTGCTCTTTTCAGGAAAGCTTTCCCTTGGCATGGATGAAGGGGGGCTGAAAATCCCAGCGGATCACCCTATTCCTTGATGATCCTCATTTGGTAGAAAGAGCGGTAGACAAAAACGAGCGCAATCATCAGAAAGACTACCCCTACATAGGGAGAAATTGTCCTGAAACCTTCATTGATAGCGATTTCCATTGCAAGGAGTCCGAACAAGGTGGTAAATTTGATGATCGGGTTCAATGCTACGGATGAAGTATCCTTAAACGGGTCGCCAACGGTATCACCGACTACCGTAGCATCATGCAAAGGGGTACCCTTCTCTCCCAGATCAACCTCGCAAACCTTCTTGGTATTGTCCCAACACCCTCCGGCATTGGCCATAAAGATGGCCTGAAACAATCCAAAAACAGCCAGGGAGATAAGATAACTCACGAAAAAGGAGACAGACATATTCCCCTCTGCACTTCCTGCCCGGGCCCAACCAGATGGAGCGGAGAAGAAGGCAAATGCCAGCGCGAATGAGAAGATCGCAATGAAGATGTTGATCATTCCGGCATGTGCATAGTTGGTACAGATCCGTACTACCTCCTTGGAAGTGGCCACAGAAGCCTTGGCGTCCGCATCAAAATCGAGGTTGATGTTGTCCTTGATGTACTGCACAGCCCTGTAGGCGCCGGCCGTAACTGCTTGTATGGATGCCCCGGTGAACCAGAAAACTACACTCCCGCCGGCCAGAAAGCCCATAATCGTATAGGGATTAAGGAGACTCAGGATGAGCTCAGGTTGAACACCCAATTTTTTTTGAATGATCAGAATAAGGGAAAATATCATCGTGGAGGCCCCTACCACAGCGGTGCCAATCAGAACCGGCTTGGCAGTGGCTTTGAAGGTATTTCCGGCCCCATCGTTGGCTTCAAGGTAATGTTTGGCCTTTTCGAAATCGGGTTTAAAGCCAAAGTCCTTCTCGATCTCATGTTCAATATTCGGAAGTTTTTCGATCAGCGAAAGTTCATAAATGGATTGCGCGTTATCTGTTACCGGACCATAACTATCAACGGCAATGGTGACAGGGCCCATCCCCAAAAAGCCGAATGCGACCAATCCGAATGCAAAGATCGAAGGATAAACCATCAGGTTGTTAGGAATGTAACTACTGGCAATATAAGAGATGAACATAAGGAGGATAAAGACAAGTCCCAGCCAGAAAGCGCTGAAATTACCCGCAACCAGGCCCGATAAGATGTTGAGCGATGCTCCGCCTTCGCGGGAAGCGGCAACCGTTTCGGCTACATGGGTCGATTTTGGACTGGTAAATATTTTGGTGATTTCAGGAATCAGCGCCGCGCCAAACGTTCCGCAACTGATGATTGCTGAAAGGGTTACCCAAAGATAACCGGGCAGATGCCCAATCAGGTAGTAACTTGCAATGAAAGTTACCACGATCGAAATAAGCGATGTGAGCCAAACGAGCATCGTCAGAGGTTCCTCGAAATCAAGGTCCTCTTTGTCTTCATGGAAGAGTTTGGTAAACTGCTTGTTCAGGTGAAATG
Source organism: Prolixibacteraceae bacterium (assembly GCA_023228025.1). Taxonomy (GTDB): domain Bacteria; phylum Bacteroidota; class Bacteroidia; order Bacteroidales; family Prolixibacteraceae; genus CAINVV01. Next base: position 4,184 of record JALOCD010000009.1, read on the forward strand.
AACCGATTGAGGTAATCACCATCAGAATCCGCATGGCAAAAATCCAGGTCAGAAAGGTGCTTTGGAACATGATCTTCTCACTTTCAGGCAGACTCTGCCCGATGGCAAGCACGATAAAACTGATCAACGCGACTCCGGTTACGCCATAGGTTTCAAAACCATCAGCCGTTGGACCAACACTGTCGCCGGCATTGTCACCGGCACAATCCGCGATAACCCCCGGATTTCTCGGATCGTCCTCCCTTATCTTAAAATAGATTTTCATCAAATCGCTGCCTATGTCGGCAATTTTGGTGAAAATCCCACCCGCGATACGCAGCGCACTTGCACCTAGCGACTCGCCAATGGCAAACCCTATAAATGCGGCGCCAGCCATCTCCCTTGGGACAAAAAGTAAGATAATCAGCATCATAATCAACTCCACGCAAATCAACATCACGCCAATACTCATTCCTGCATCAAGCGGAATGTTGAGTAATTTCACCGGTTTTCGCTGCAGCGAGGCAAATGCCATTCGACTATTGGCATAGGTATTCATCCGGATGCCAAACCATGCAACACTGTACGATCCCAGGATTCCAATCAGGGTCCAGAAGAGAATAAGCGCCACTTGCGAAAACAAATAACTTTGCAGGAACCCGAAGTAAAAACCGATGATACTGCCAATCACCACAAACAAAACGACAATAAATTTCCCCTGTTGGATCAGGTAGGTCTTACAGGTTTCAAATATCACTGCAGATACTTCAAGCATGGAGGGATGTGCCGCCATTCGCTTAATTTTGAAAAATATATAGAGGCCAAACGCGATTCCGAGAAAGCAGACCACAAATCCCATCAACAAAAGGTTGTTTTGCTGGGGAGACAATTGCGGAATAACAAGATCAGCTTCACTGGCCTTAGAAACGATCGATGAAAGCAGTGCGAGGAGAATGACAGCAAGTTTTTTCATGGGCATTACATTAATATTAGGCAGTTTCAATAGCTTGGTTAAAGCACGCAAATATATAAAACCAAATATTTAAATAACTACACTTTTGAGATAAATATTAAATTAATGTTAACTTTTTTAATAATCAACGAAATAATTGGCGAATTATCGCTTTTTTTTACCATAAATATTCGGAATATTTAAAAAGAAACACCTGCAGCATTTGGCTACAGGTGTTTGAATCCCCTGACACATCTTTGGATTACCGTGTCCGAAATTGGGTAATTGATTTGAATGAATTAAAATGATTTAGTCTGACACTCCGGCAGGGTTTCGCGACTTTTTTGACCACTGGCTATCGCCCGGCAAGTTCTTTTACTCTCATCCAAACACCATCATCTACCGGAATTCCGAGTTCGTTATTCTCTTTCCTGATTTTCATGGATTGTTCTCCCGGATATAGGATCTCTCCCCCTTCATATGCCGGAATGGATGATTTAAGTTGCGCTATGGTCTCATTAATGGCCTGTTCCAAAAACTCCGGCGCATTCAATTTATGGGGATCAAAAGCAATAAACACCTGGTTGTTTCTGCCGCAATTCCCTTTACCTGCATTGTCTACACCTGAAGTGGTTAGTCCTCCTGATAACATGGCTGAAAAAAGATCCAGCATGACAGCGAATCCTGAGCCCTTCCAGTAACCCGTCGGCAAAAGGCGTCGGGTCTCTTCGATGTCTCCGGGTTTATCCGTAAGATTTCCCTCCTTATCATACCCGCCAGGATATGGAAGTTTCTGGTTCTTAAGCCGGGTCACCTGCAGCCTTCCATAGGAGTATAGCGACATGGCCATATCAAGAACCAGGGGACCTTCATTTCTGGGAATTGCCATGATAAAAGGATTGTTGCCGATGCATTCTGATTTGGAGCCCCAGGCAGGCATGCACGATTCGGTATTGGTCCAGCAAATGGCGGCAAAACCTCTCTCCGCGGCCTGCCAGCCGTAGGTACCGCCCCGCATCCAATGGGTGGAGTTCCTCATGCTGACAATTCCATAACCGAGTTCCGCAGCCAATCCGATGGAACGGTCCATGGCAAACAAGGAGTTGAGAACTCCCGGACCCAGGTTGCCATTGAAAATTTCCATTGCTCCAAGCGCACTCTCCAGGTTCGGTTCGCCATTGGCATCCACCCAGTTTTTATTCAGGTATTCCACAAATCTTTCGACGCGGTTCAATCCGTGTGAATAGACGCCATCCCTGCTTGTTTCAGTATGTATCCGGGCACAAATATTTGCCTTCCCTTCCGGCATGCCTGCAAGCAAAAATGCCGACTTAATGGTGTCGTGCATCTCATGAAAACTGATTCGGGTCATCTATTATCAGATTAAGTTGAACTCATTTGAATCCTTTTAAAAATAGATTTATTTTTTAATTGAACACACATCAATGTCGTTTAGTTAATGATATTGATTATATCCCCCCGAGTCCTTTGTGAGAACCTTTGAGTCCTTCGCGTTGAAATTTAAACAGTTAACCACAACGGTCACAACGGATAGCACAAAGGAAACACAAAGAATAACGTTAATTAAACGACATTGTATCCAAATTTGAAATTTATTCGTAATTAGACCTAATTAAAATAGTAAATCTCAACAGAAATTAATATTATTGCGCCTCAATTATTCAATTTAGATATGCCCCTCTATAACTCAATCGACCGGAAAATATTGATAGCTAACCTGATGTCGGAAAAATTTGTCCGGAAAACGATCTCATTTTATCGATACTTTATCCTAGATGACCCTCAGGGTTTCAGGGATCAAATCTATCGCGAATGGAATGAAATGAAATGTTTTGGAAGGATTTATATAGCCAGGGAGGGAATCAATGCCCAAATGAGTATCCCGGAAGAAAAGATGGAAGATTTTTTAGAATCCTTAAAGCATCATCAGATTTTTGACCAGATCCCGATCAAATATGCCATCGAGGACAATGGCAAATCTTTTTACAAGTTATCGATCAAGGTGAAGGCGAAGCTTGTGGCGGATGGCCTGGATGATCAGACGTTTGACGTCACCAATGTTGGCCGGCATCTGAATGCAAAAGAGTTTCACGACCTGGTTGGGACAGACGAGCACATTGTGGTAGATATGCGAAATCATTACGAATCGGAAATTGGCCGTTTCAAAGGCGCCATCTGTCCTGAAGCGGATACTTTTCGTGAGGAGCTTACCATTGTTACCGATATTTTAAAAGACAAAAAGGACTCGAAATTATTGCTCTATTGTACCGGAGGCATCCGCTGCGAAAAGGCGAGCGCCTATCTTAAACACCATGGTTTTAAAGATGTTAACCAACTTCATGGTGGAATTTTGGAATATGCCAGAAACATCAGGCAGCTTAATTTGGAGTCACATTTCATCGGAAAGAATTTCGTCTTCGATGAGCGGATGGGTGAGTCTGTGGATGGACAAATTATTGCACGCTGCCATCAATGCGGAAAGCCCTGCGATATCCATTCCAATTGTGCCAATGAGCTGTGCCATTTGTTGTTCATACAATGTGAGGATTGTGCCGTTCAATTTGAAAAATGTTGTTCGACCGAGTGTCGAGACCAGAAAAACAGCCCGGAAGCAGAAAAATTGCTGCTGAGAAAGCAACATAACTACACATTTGGGAACAAACGAATCTACCGCAAAAGCTTCCGCCTTGCAAAAAATCAGATTTAGCAGAAACCGGGCCCTTTAAATTAAAGTGATCCATTTCCCAAATTCATTCGTATAAATAATATTGCTGATTCAGGGCCTTCATTCAATCAAATTAAAAAAATGATGAGGGCAAATCGGCAATACGCTTTTTAAGACTATCAAAGTTTTAACTATTTTGCGACATGAATTTTCTTGCCCATCTCTATCTTTCCGGTGATTCTGACGAAATTATGCTTGGAAATTTCATCGGGGATTTTGTGAAAGGGAACAAGTACCGGGACTATCCTGAAAAGGTAGCCTACGGTATCCGTCTTCACAGGAGCATCGATTCATTTACGGATAGCCATGCAAATGTGAAGGCTTGCATGCAATTGCTCAAACCCGGTTACGGCAGATTCTCCGGTGTGATCGTGGATATTTTCTTCGACCATTTCCTGGCATCCAACTGGAACGACTACTCTGCCGTTACCTTGCGGCAATTTACCCGCCAGGCCCATTCCGTATTCTTTTCCAATTTTCTCTTGCTGCCCATGCGGGTGAAACAGTTTTTACCCTTCCTGATTCAGCACAAACGGCTCGAATCCTATGCTCAGAGGGAAAATCTGTTCCATATCCTCGAGATCATGTCAAAAAGGACCTCATTACCATCCAACAGCGATTACGCCATGGCTATGCTCAATCAGGAATATGATCTTTTTGAGGAGCATTTCAGGAGTTTCTTTCCGAAATTGACAGACTGGGTCGAGCGTGAATTTTCTGTCACCATCTCCAAGCCGGAAACGATTTACTTGTCAGGAAATTTATAACAGATGAAGAAACTTAATCTATTGCTCTTCGCCTCTATCATTTTGATAGCTGACAACCAAAATCTCCTTGCCGTATCCGCTTACCCACTTCCTGTTGAGATTACCCAACCCGATGGTACAAAGATCATGATCGTTCTGAAAGGCGATGAGCACATAAAATGGGCCCAAACTATGGACGGGTACACCATTATGCGCAACAGTGCAGGTATATTTGAATTTACGAAGATCAATCCCAATTTTGATATGGTACCTTCCGGGATACGGGCAAAAAATGAGCGGGAAAGAAGCAATTCGGATATCCAGTTTCTTAACAACACACCCAAAGGTCTGAGTTATTCAAAAAGTAAGGTCGGAATCCTGAAAAGCATCTCAGTAAAGGGTCCAGTGAACAAAATGAAGTCTGCCTCAACGACTGGAACACGAAAGTTGATCTGTATACTCATCGGGTTCACCGACAAAGCATTCACAAAAACAAAGGCCGATTTTGAAAACTTGTTTAATCAGGTTGGCTACAATACGGACGGTGCGACCGGCAGTGTATTTGACTTTTACAAAGAAAATTCCTACAATCAGCTTAATTTGGCAGTCACCGTAGCCGAACCCTTTACTGCCGCCAACAACATGGCTTACTACGGGGCCAATGGTCCGGATGGAAGTGATGTAAATCCGGAAGCGCTGGTAACAGAAGCCGTAAAGTTCGCAGACCCTACCGTGAACTATGCCGATTTTGACAACGACCATGATGGTACTGTGGATGGGGTTTTTGTCATTCATGCGGGTTATGGAGAAGATTCAGGATAACTGCAGTCAACGATGACGGACCGGAAAGCGCTTTTGGCAACCAGGCAACCACCATTATCAAAACAGGCATCATCCCGCTTGTCAAAATGAAATGGGGTGAAGTGTTGATTTGCTCCAATGTTGGGGATTCTATTGTCAGATATCAATGGTACAAAGGGAGCAACCTAATTCCGAATGCGACACAACAATATTATGCGACAAATAAAGTTCAGGGTCTTTATTCCGTGCTGATTGTAGATTACCAGGGATGCGTGAACGCCTCTAGATCCATATCCCCTCTTGGACTGAAATCGCTTTCTATTTATCCAAATCCGGCTACCAATAGCTTCACCCTGCAGATCAATGAACCGGCCGGAGGGGAGGCTATCATCAGGGTTATTAACTCCTCGGGCCTCAAAGTGATGGAATTTCAAACAGCAAACATTGACAGGGATTGGCTCAAGGTGATTCCTGTCAACAATCTGGAGAATGGAACCTATGTTGTTCAGGTATTATTGAATCAAAAGGAATTATTTTCATCAAAAGTCTTGGTTATCAAATAATTGCTTCCCAACAGACTGTTTCAATGAATTTGTTCAAAAACTGATATCGGTTTAATTTCTGGCCTTTCGTCAGTTAATGACCAATTTACTCTTATATATTTCTTTGCCAGCATTAATTTTTACCAGGTAGACCCCCTTGGGAGCATCCGAAAGATCTATTTCTTTTGTCGTTTGTTGCATTAGCTGTGCGGTATAGATTTTTACTCCAAGCAGATTGTAAACTTCAATCGAGTTGTCCATCCCGGCAAAGGTAATCGTAAACTTTCCTCTGGAAGGATTGGGATAAATACAAACATCATCACTGATTTCTATTGCCCCATCAACACCTGTGACAGGTAACCCATCCATAATCGTCAGGTCGTCGACCCACCAGGTTTGATCAACTGGAGAACCTACGCCAATGTACGGTCCATAGATCAATTGATTGAATTTCATATTTGGATGGATAGCAGTCCTGAACAGAATACTATCAGAGGTAATAAGCAGTTTCCGGTCAAGCCAGTACCGGATTTTCCCATTGGCCACCCCCACTCCTCCAACAATACTGTTTAGTTCAAAATAGGCTTCTACAAAATGCCAGTCATTTTTGTAAAATGGACCGGAACTGTTTCTGAAATAAATCGTATCCGCATCCCATAACCGGGCGCTGTAATAGCCACTCGTACTTCCGGGAGTGGCAAAACAATCCCTTCTGTCGACATACCCTTTCAATCCGTTGCATGCACAGACAGAGCGGCTTTCGGTATAGGTATAAGTGCTGAATTTCCCGTTGCATCCCACAAATGAGTTGTTGTTTAATAGGATGCAGTTTGGATCAACATTCTTCCCATCCTGTAGAGCAAGAAGGGGTTTCCCGGCATGTTGCTCCACATAAGCCGTGAGATAGGTGTCGGAAGGTCCCTGATAGACACCGTCCTCTGTGGTAAGGATATTCCATTCGTGCGGATGATACCCGACACCCGAGCCCACCCAATTGCTGCTGTATTTTACCCAGTAGCTGATATACAGTTTATCGGTCGCCGTAAAAAGGTGCCTTCCTGCCCCTGATTTCGTCGCACCTTTGGCAAAATTCCCGGCATAAGAGTGCGTGCCGTTTTTAAATTCGCTTGTTGTTCGCTGATCCGGGAATCCGTCATACCATCCTTTCGATGCAAAATTACCACTTTCGAAGTCCTCAAAAACCAATATCGACTGGGCAGACACCAGGGAAATTACTGTCATAACAGCAATCATGGTGACCACAAGACGTCTCACAGCATTCATTACTTTCGATTTTTTGGCATGTTTCATTCTCACTGCGCCATTACCAGATAAGAATAAGGGGATAAAGTAAGCTGTGACTTTAAGGCGACCAAATTCCCGGAAAACGCATCTCTCCATTCTGAACCTGCCAAGGTAGCAGGCAACGAATAATTGACAGGAGCGTTTCGTAAGTTGATAATCACAAGTACGTTCTCGGCTCCTGAAATTTTGGTAAAAGCACATATGTCTGAATTGCTGTAGGAGGCCAGCGTCCCTCTTCGAATCGCATTGCTGCGGTTCCTGAAAGCAATGATCTTTTTGTACTCCTCCACCATGTTTTGATTTTGATTCCACGTGATTGTTTGACCCAATTTCATCATGGACAGCGGATAGCTTGTACCCACTTCCTGACCGTTGTATATCATTGGCACTCCCTTCATATATGCTGCGACCAAAAAGGCCACCATCGAACCGGAGCTGCCTCCAAACAGCCCAAGGGGTGGTCCATCCGAACTGTTTACATCGTGGTTGGTAATGTACCTTACGACCATATTCCCCTCTCCGGCTCCGGCATATTCCGATGCATTCAGGTAGTCAATCTTCGTAACAGGTTGATTTGCACTGAAAATATATTTTATCTGATCATAAAACGGGAATCCAAAAGTATAATTGAAACCGGATGCAAAATGATCGTTTCGGGTTCCTTCAGCCATCAGCAGGAGTTTATGGGTTGTGATATTTCTCAGCGTATCAATCGCCTGTTTCCAAAAATCAGCCGGTGGTCCATCGGCATAATCACATCTGAATCCGTCGCAGTTGGCCGTATAAACCCAGTATTTCATCATCCCTATCATCTCGTTGCGCATGGCAGCGCTGGTAAAATTAAGCTGTGCTACATCAAGCCATCCCAGTACGGGACTTTTAATATTTCCACCGGCATCCTGCTGGTACCAATCTTTGTGCTTGCTGATCCATGCATTGTCCCACGAAGTATGATTCGCTACCCAGTCCATGATCAAGGCCATTCCCCGGCTATGAGCTCCATCAACCAGCTTCCTCAAATCAGTGAGGGTCCCAAATTCACTGTTCACTGCCATATAATCCTTTACGCAATAGAGTGAATTAATCGCCTTCAATACGCCAACAGGATAAGTCGGCATCAAATAAATAACATTCACTCCAAGGGCTTTGATCGAGTCGAGCCGGTCAATCACTCCCTGAAAATTACGTGTCGAACTGAAAGCACGCATATTTACCTGGTAAATTACAGCATCGCGCGGATCGGGAACACCTGCAAACGGAGTACCATACTGTGTCAGCTCTATTCTGCCGGGACTTTCGGCTTTGCTGCAGGAAACACTTAGCAGGATGAAAATGAATACTAAAAAATAATTTCTCATGGTAGTAAACTGATTATTTTAGTTTGATAATAGTAGTGATTCTTTTGATATCTATTATTGAAGATTACCAGAATGGTGCTATTTTTGAAATTTAGCCTTGACGTAGAGATTCTAAGTTCCACGAATAAATTAATATCGTATTAATAACTTTGTAGCGCTCACCAATTCAGGATTATATATCATTGTCGACTGTCCATTTTCAATTGTCAACTACTTAACTATTATCACAAATGAAGAATTCAAAATTTCTACTAACTGCTTTGCTGCTAATCCTATTGGCATTTCCATCCTTAGCAAAAGAGGTGTTTTACAATGTACTCAATTTTGGCGCCAAAGGGGATGGCAAAACCAACAATACCAAAGCCATCAATGCTGCCATTGAGGCCGCTGCGAAAAACGGTGGCGGAACAGTCTATTTCCCTGCCGGGAATTTTCTATCCTTCACCATTCGGATGAAAAGCAAAATCACCCTTCATCTCGATCAGGGAGCCGTGTTGATTGGCGACCAGGAGGTGAACGGAGTAGGATATGACCTGCCGGAGGAAGATGCCTGGTACAAGAAGTTTCAGGACTTTGGCCACAGCTACTGGAAAAACAGCCTGATCTATGGTGACAGCCTGCGTGATATAGCAATTACCGGCAATGGAATGATCTGGGGAAAAGGGCTGTACACATTTGATAAACCAAATATCAAAGGTTCCGGGAACAAGGCGATCGGACTTAAAAATTGCTTCAATGTAACCATCAAAGACATATCCATTCTTCATGGTGGTCACTTTTGTATTTTGGCAACAGGGGTGGACAATCTGACCATCGACAATGTTCGTGCCGATGCCGATCGCGATGCATTTGACATAGACTGCTGCAAAAATGTGCGCGTTTCGAACTGCAACATCAACTCCCCTACCGATGACGGACTATGCCTAAAATCCTCATTCGGGCTAGGTTATGCCAAGGCTACGGAGAATGTCACCATTACCAATTGCCACGTTTATGGTTACGACCATGGCACCCTGATGGATGGCACCTTTAAAACCGATTTTAAAGACGAAGCCCCGAATGCGAACCATAGCATCACAGGCCGATTGAAACTGGGAACCGAGTCGAACGGGGGATTCAAAAACATCGCCGTATCCAATTGCGTCTTCGAACACTCACGCGGCATCTGCATCGAAACAGCCGACGGTGGACTGATTGAGGACGTGGTGATCGACAACATTACCATGAGGGATGTGACCGATACCCCCTTCTTCATCCGGCTGAATGCCCGCATGCGTGGCCCCGAAGGAACTCCGGTGGGCGTTTGCAGGCGCATCACCTTAAGCAACATCAACGTTTATGATGTGGGCGGCCGTCCCAAATTTCCCGAAGTGGGAGCCTGCTTGGTGATGGGCATTCCCGGACATTACATCGAAGATTTGACCCTAAGTAATATCCGCATCTATTTCCGGGCCGGAGCCTCCAAAGAGGCAATCGACAAGGAGGTTCCCCAAAATATCGATGTCTATCCCGATCCGTACCGCTGGCACACTCTGCCTGCATACGGGATGTACTTCAGATATGTGAAAGGACTTCGGGTAAACGATGTGGTGCTGCGCTACCTAAACCGGGATGAGCGTCCTGCCTTTGTACTGGACGATGTTCATGGCGCAACATTTTACAACATAGATGCCCAAAAAGGCGATGGCGCCCCTCAGTTTATTCTGAAAAATGTGACCAATTTCGTTACGCATCAGGTGAATGGAGTGGAAGATACGAAAGTGGATAAGGCAGAGAAGACAGAACTTTAGTAGTGCTCACTATTGAATCAATGAATTCCGTAAATGAATAACAAAAAAAATTCACGCAAAGTTCGCAAAGTAAAACCGCAAAGGAGCGCAAAGTTTAAATCCGAACTCTTTGCCTCTTTCTTTCCAAACTTTGCGTGAAATTTAGAGTTACATGATTGGAGGATCGCTGACTATGACAGTTCAATCTCTTTTTTGATACCATTTGTAACAACCCCAATTTTACCATTTGAGATTATTTTGGAATCAATCTTTACGATGGGCAAAATACCTTTGGTCGTGCTTGTGATAAATACCTCATTAGCAGCCAGCAATTCATTGATTTTAAAATCAACTTCCTGAATGCAATAGCTTTTGAGCCCTAAGATCCGTTTTCTGGTTACACCTGCCAGCATTTTGGTTTTGGGTGTATAAATGCAATTATCTTTCACATAAAAGATATTGCTCCTCGAACATTCGCGGACCCAGTTCCTGTCGGTATACAACACTTCGGCAGCGCCACTTTCTGCAAGTTTTTGGGATAAACTGACAGACCGGATGTAGTTGATTGTTTTGGCCTCCGGAACCTCACGCTGGTATTTTGCCGTAATCAGGCTTGCGCCGTTTTTCCATGCCTCCGGCCATTTGACTTCAAATGGCTTGTTGATCACTATCAATGTGGATTTGTCAGTCGATAAGGTGAAATCATCGGTCGACGGACCTCCGGTAAGTATAATTTTTACAGATGAATTCCGGATATCATTTTTAGCTACCAATTGAGCTACAATTTCGGCCAGCTCCTCTTTGGAATAGGATAGATGAAGATCCAGCAAATCCGCCGAGTGAATAAATCTGTCCAAATGATCAGACAAGAAGCGTGGAACCCTTTCCCTTACCAGGAAGAAATCAAATACAGCATATCCCCGTTGGATGATCAGATCTGAAACATGCACTGAAGATTGGCCAAAAGGTATATACTCCCCGTTGATAAATGTAAAATTGCTATCCATGGTTTAGAATATAATTGTCCACCACCCAAGCTGCAAACGGGAAACAGCAGGTAAACGCAGGAGATACCGCATTCAGCACATGGATCGAATCCCTATCCCTTTCCACCACGAAATCCATGATCAACTCCCTGGTTTGTTTGTTGAGCAACTGTGCGCGAATACCCGGTTTCCCCCATTCGGTGAAGCCTTTTACATCGATTTTGTGAACCAGCTCCTGCGCCAGACCGGCAAAATAGCTCCTTTTGTACTTTTTGATCTCCTCCAGGGCGATGCTTCTGAAATTAAATGAATTCCGAAGGAACAAGGAGGCTTCCCAGGAGAGTATTCCTGCCATTTCTAACGGACTGAACCGGTCGAACCCATGGTAGTTTTCACGCCAGAAGGCGGGGGTTGAGGTTGGTCCGATTTTTACTGTTCCGTCAACCGTAACTGTAAAGTGTACCCCCAGCCATGGATTTTTCAGGTTGGGGACGGGATAGACGTTGGTCGTTACCGGGATTTCGTTGCCATGATATTTCAGATAGATCCCCTTGAACGGAATAATGGTATATTTTTCCGAGAAGCCGAAGTCACCGGCTACTTGATCCGCATACAATCCTGCTGCATTGATAATCTTTGTGGCAGTAAAAGTATTGCCCAAAGTGGTTTTAATACGGTTTCCCTCCAGCCTGGATTGATATCCTTCACCGAAAAAGAACTCTATTCCCTTAGCTTTCAGTTCGTTTTTAATCGCGTGAGTAACTTCGGAAGGATCAACAGTGGCAGTATTGGGTGAAAACAAGGCATGTTTAAACGTTTTCACGTTGGGGTCAATGTCAAACAACTCCTTTTCATCAATCAATTTGACCTCAACACCATTGACCTTTCCCCTTTTTTCAAGTTCAAAAAGTGCTGGAAGCTCGCTTTCGTCCTTCGCAACGACTACTTTTTTACACTCATTGATCTTTAAATTGTTGGCATAGCAATATTCCCTTAACTGCCGGTTACCGTCCCTGGTGAATTTTGCCTTCAAGGTATCAGCCGAATAATAAAATCCGGCATGCAATACGCCGCTGTTCCGTCCGCTGCCATGGTAGGCAACATCAGCTTCCTTTTCCAGTACGGCAATCCCGGAACCGGGGAATCTGCTCCTCAGTTCCCTGGCGATGGCTAAACCTACTATTCCTCCCCCAACAATCAGATAATCAAAATGCATGGATATATTTTTAATTCACAGGCCTCCAAAAATGGATTTAATTGTTCGATGAAATTTATGGATCGAAGTAACCGGTGGTGCATACATGAGGATACACTTTTTGCTCACAACCGGCAAGCCAAGCCTGTCGGCCGTTTGCTGGACTTCGCTTGACCAGGATCCCTGCTGCAACCATATATTATTCAGACCAACCTGAGCAGCCTCTTCCAATACCGGGGGAACCTTGGCCGCCGGAATAGAAACCAACAGGGCATCTGCCTTTCCTTCCAGGCTTTTCAGGTTTGGATGGCAGATGATCCCATCTATTTCGGTGGCAGTATGATGAACCGGATAAATTTCATATCCTCTTGAAATTAACTCTTTACCGGCCATATTCCCGAATTTTTTCCCTGAACGTGAGAACCCAACCAATGCAATTCTTTTAGAACTGATAAAGCTTTCAATCTGAGGACTCATACGACTGCGTTTTTTTGTATTTATAAAAATTCAGATTTTCATGGCTATATTTCTCAAACTTTCCAATGTTCTCAGAGGATTGGAAACAATCACGCTGTTGGCAAGCCACGCCGGAATTTCTCCGGCCGGATCGGCATGAAACTGGTAGACAACCTGAATCGTTCCAGGGGCAATTTCATCAAGGTCCCAGAAGCCGGAACCATTGTAAACACGGATAAACCCTTTGTGCTCCTGTTTGTAGTCACCACGCGGTGTCAACTGAATCCTGGCATGTTTGCCATTTTCGGAAAAAGTTGTAGTAGCCTCATAGATAGCATCCCTATCGGCAACCGGCCATGGAGTTGGAATGGTAATGTAATGGATGTCATTGTATTTACCTTTCTGTTCCAAAACTTCAGCACCACTACAATTCGGAAAATTCTTGGGATAATTCTTTACGTCAGTAATCACATCCAAAACCTTTGTCAAAGAAGTCCTGGGAATAGTCACAGTGGCCCTGAACTCTTCAAAGGGCGATCCGACAACGTTTCGGGTATATATTTTGACTCCCGACTCCTCCTTCCTTAATTTCCAGTGCGTGGTTACACCCGCGTTGAAGTTAAAGAGTATAAAACAAGCCAGTATTGATCTGATGAACAACATACAATTCAAATATTTTTATAATTCAACAGATAAAAGTTCAAAAAACATATTTCAGGTTAACCAGATAAATTCAGGTAAAATAGCTGGCCTCAAATTTAATTAACAAATTTAAATGCTACTATTTCGAAATGGCAATTTGTCAAAAAAATTCAAAAGACATTTTTCAGAATTCTTAGCTGGTCACGTGAATAACCAACTTATACGCTTAATTATGCTTTTGGGTTTCCCTCGGTTGATTACCCATCTGAAACTTCAGGATACCACCATTAATAATATCCTGGTGCGAAATTGTTTTCTTATCGTATTTTTTGCCGTTTAATTCGACCGACTGCACATATAGGTTTGCATCCGTGAGCCCGATTGCCTCCACCGTAAAAATTTTGCCGTTGGCCAAAGAGAGGGTTGCCTTTTTCACCTGCGGGGCGCCCAAAACATATTCGCCGCCACATGGATTGACAGGGTAGAACCCCAGATTGCTGAAGATTAACCATGCCGACATTTGACCGCAGTCATCGTTTCCGCACAATCCATTGATCTTGTCCTGATACTTTGTCTGTGTAATCTGACGAACCAATTTCTCAGTTTTCCAAGGTTTACCGGCAAGTGAGTAGAGGTACGCAACATGATGACTTGGTTCATTTCCATGCGCATATTGACCAATCAGTCCGGTAACATCCGCCACAAAACCGCTTTGCTCTTTTTTGACCGACATCTCAAACAGCGAATCAAGTTTGCTTGTAAAATAATCCGGTCCGCCCATCAATTGCACCAGTCCGGGCACATCATGCTGTACATGCCAGGTATATTGCCAGGCATTGCCTTCGGTGTAATCCCCTCCTGACGAACTGGCGTGGGAGAGTCCAAAGAAATTAAATGGCGTCCGCCAGTTCCCTTTCGAATCCTTGCCGCGCATCAGCCTGGTTTGGGGATCGAACAGGTTCCTGTAATATCCGGAACGTTTGGTAAAAAACTCAAAATCATCCTGTTTATGCAGTGCTTTGGCGAATTGGGCGGCACAATAATCATCATAGACCGATTCCAGCGTCCGCGATACCGATTCCTCATTAACCAGATCAAAAGGATAATACCCGTACTTGTCGTATACATTCCAGTTCGAATTCCGATGGTTTTGGGTCAGGGAAGATTTAACAGCCTGGTAGGCCTTCCCTGTATCAAATCCCCTGAAGCCTTTCAGGTAGGCGTCCACGATGACCGGAACGGCATGGTTTGCAATCATGCAATAGTTCTCCTTCCCCCACATCTGCGATGTTATTTGGTTGAATGAACAGATGGTACATGGAGGTATAAAAAATATCCTTCTGTTCCCTGGTCCCTTCAACCTGGATCCTGGAAAGTAGTTTGTTCCATTTGGCCCTTCCTTCCCGACATACCTTATCGAACTCCCATTCAGGAATCTCCGCCTGAAGGTTTTTCCTGGCGTTTTCGATTCCCGTGGAGGAAAGGGCTACTTTGACCAACAACTCTTCGCCTGGTTTCAGATCGAAATCGAATACCATTCGCGGCGCCTTTTCCCGTGCATCCTGTTTGGGCAGCTCCCTCCTGCCGGTTATTGGCCTGCTGAATTCGATCAGATAATAGTAGGTGCGATCGAGCCAAACCGATGTCCGGCAAAATCCCGAAATGACCTTGTCGCTTTCCAAGGTAACTTTGGCATCCAAAACGTGTTCACGCAGAACGTTGTCGTTAAAAACCATTCCGCTCTGAAAATCGATCAGCAAGTGGGACGGTTCATTCCCCTGAAACAAGTACTTGTGTATGGCGGTATGTTCGGCGGCGGTCATTTCGGCCTTCACGCCGAAATCTGTCAATACAACGGAATAATAGCCCGGACTGGCCTGTTCCTGCCCCTTCTTAAATTTACTGTTGTAGTTTTTGCGCACCGGATTTCCTGTAAAGGGCAACATCAGCAGGTCGCCCAAATCAGGGCAACCGGTGCCGTTGAGACGGTCCTGGGAAAAGCCGTTGATGGTCGAATCGGTCGACTGGTAGCCCGAGCAATAGGCCCAACTGCAGTTACCGGTCTCCGGTCCCACCTGAATCAGGCCAAAAGGTACGCAAGCCCCCGGGAAGCAATGGCCAAATTCGGATGCGCACACAAATGGGTTGACATACTTCGTGTAATCTTCCGGTTGAACCGGTTTCGCCGATGTGAATAAAACAGTCAACACTCCAGCCAGGAGCCCGGCAAAACTCGTTTTAATCATTTTAGTGAAGTTGTTGTGGGTAATTAAATGCTAAACTATGATAAAAACTTGAATCAAAAAAAGAGGCAGTCTATTCCCGAAAAATTTTCATCATCTGTCACCAGCGATTATTATTATCCCCAGGTTAGGATTTGTTTCAAGGACAGGAAGCAATCCAAAAAGTGTGAATTATGCAAAACTTATTCGAAATTTTATAACATTAATTGCGAAGCACTTGTATACCTTGGACCAGTTTAAAATCTTTCATTTTTATTCAGCTACCAAAAGCAGAAGAGATGCCGATGCAAAAAATATCAAAATCAACAATACTGCATCGCGAGAACAATACAGCCATTGAACTTGCTTTGAAAGCTGCAAACATGGCATGGTGGAATGTGGACCTGATTTCCGGAGATGTCATTTTCGGAGAACGAAATGCTGAGATGTTGGGTTACCAAAGTGAGGAGTTTAAAAATTACAATGATTTTCTCGCATTGATCCATCCTGAGGATGCGGGAAGGGTTATGGACTCTATGAAAAGCCATCTGGATGGGTATGTTGATAAATACGAATCCGAGTACCGGGTCTTAACCAAGTCTGATGGTTATAAATGGGTTTACGGGAATGGGTCTGTCACAAAAAAAGACCGCACTGGAAAACCACTTACTATTGCCGGTCTTGTTATCGATATTAGCGACCGAAAACTGGCTGAAGAATTGCTCACAACCTCTGAAACAAGGTATCGCAGGCTTTTTGAAACTGCAAAGGATGGAATCATCATTCTCGATGCAGAAACAGGCATGATCATGGATGTCAATCCATTTTTGATCGACTTGCTGGGTTTTGATAAGGATCAATTTCTTAAAAAAGAAATTTGGGAGATCGGATTTTTTAAGGATATTCTTGCCAATTATGATAAATTCAAAGAGTTACAAATAAAAGAATATGTCCGTTATGAAAATCTGCCACTCGAAACTGCCCATGGGAAAAAGATCAATGTGGAATTTGTCAGCAACCTGTACAAAGAGAATCATAAAAATGTAATTCAATGCAATATCAGGGATATAACCAAGCGAAAAGATGCAGAGTTAGCCCATCATCAAAGTGAGGAGAGATTCAACCTGATCATGGAGCATTCAGCTGAAGCTATATTCATTCTAGACCATAATGGCAGGTATCTTTTTATGAATAAGGCAGTAACTGATATGGTTGGCTATACTGAAGCAGAAATCAAACAAAAATCTATCGCGGACCTTGTCCCCAAAAGCAAGCGTAATCAGTTTCGTGATCTTTTTGAAGTGGTACTTAACAAAGGCAAAATATTTGTAGAAATTGAACTGATAAATAAAAACGGAGATCATATTTCATCAGATTTCAATGCTGTTTTGTTACCCAACGGATTGGTGTATTGCAATTGTAAGGATATATCAAACAACAAGGAGAACGAACTTTTACTCAAACAAAAAAGCAGGCAATTAAAGGAACAAAATAAAGAATACCAGCTTTTAAACAAAGAACTTGTCCAGACCAACCAACAATTAATCATTGCCAAGGAAAAAGCCGAGGAGAACGATAGCCTTAAAACAGCTTTCCTGCAAAATATGAGCCACGAAATACGCACACCCATGAATGGCATTCTCGGATTTTCCGAATTGTTGAAAAGCCCACATTTATCTGACAAAGAGCAGCAAGAATTTATTCTGATTATCGAGCAGAGCGGCCAGCGAATGCTTAATATTATCAATGATATCGTCAATATATCGAAAATAGAAACCGGGCAGATTGAACTTTACTTACAAGAGACGGATGTGAACGAATTACTGAGGCAACTTTATGCTATTTTCAAACCCGAATCAGAATCCAAAGGGTTACAATTAAATTGCCAACCTGGTCTTCCAGATCATTTTTGTATGATTGAAACAGACAAGACAAAATTAACGCAGGTATTGTCCAACCTCATAAAAAATGCGATAAAATTCACTTCAGCCGGAACCATCGATTTTGGATATCAACTAAAGAAAAATGTTTTGGAGTTTTATGTTTCTGATACCGGTATTGGTGTTGCACCTGAAATGAGTGAAATCATATTTGAGCGTTTCAGACAAGTTGATATGTCACTTGCCAGAAATTTCGAAGGAGCCGGATTGGGACTCGCCATCTCCAAAGCTTTTATCGTGAAGCTTGGTGGTAAAATGTGGGTGAAATCGGAACTTGGCAAGGGCGCGAAGTTCCTTTTCATTATTCCCTATTGTATATCATCGCCAAGACATACCGAGATGCAGATCAAGAAACAACAGGGTGGGAGACTGCAAAATATCAATATCCTAATCGCCGAAGATGATGTAAACAGCATGCTGATGTTAAGAAAGATGCTGGAAATTGAAAAAGCCAATTTGTATTTTGCAAGAAATGGTCAAGAGGCAATAGATATTGTAATGACCGCACCCGAATTAAAATTGGTGCTTATGGATTTAAAAATGCCTGTTATGGATGGTTTTGAGGCAATAAAGGTGATCAAACAAATAAGACCGGAACTATACATCATTGCTCAAAGTGCGTATGTCTTCTCCAATGATCAGGACCAGGCCAGAAAATCAGGCTGTAACGATTATATTGAAAAACCAATAAGAATTGAACCGCTGATAGAGCTCATCAACAAGCATTTTGGAAATTCGTAATCATCGGCTCCAGGGCTGCGGATATGCAATTCCATCTGACGGTTAATAGTCATTAAAAAACTGCTCAATCGTTGCCAATGTCAAAAACATTTTACGATTTTCGGGAAACGGAATGAAACCAAACTTTGAATAAAAAAAGTCTAATTTCCACCCCTTATCCATCAAAAATTCACTTTAGATCATGTTTCCCATCAGGCAGGAACCTGACTGTTGGAGGCACCCGTTTATGGTCAAATAGATCATAACTTTTCTTGAGGTCGCCCCACAAAGCGACATCGTCCTTGTACCGTCCGTAGGTATAGGTTAATTTAGAATAGGTGGCATCGGTCAGCCGGGCCGGATAAATGGTCAGGCCAATCTCCGTCTGTCCGGCGTTGTAGGCTTCCACACAATAGACATATATCTCCCTGATCCGGTCGTCCGTCATGGCCAGGCATCCCGAA
This sequence comes from Prolixibacteraceae bacterium, assembly GCA_023228025.1. Classification (GTDB taxonomy): domain Bacteria; phylum Bacteroidota; class Bacteroidia; order Bacteroidales; family Prolixibacteraceae; genus CAINVV01. The sequence goes on from JALOCD010000009.1 coordinate 23,007, forward strand.
GAGATGCAGGAGCCGTGAATAAAGATATTGCTTCCCAAATGTCTGCGAACTCCCCTTACACTGTCCGATGCATTCGGATAATTGACCTTCATCGATAAATAATACTTGCTGAATGGATTGAGGTCGGAAATATGGTAAAACCCCTCCGGTACCTGCAAATCGCGCGAGCGACGCTTCGCCCCGACGTCGCCCGAGAGATCACAGATGGGAAACTCCCTGATCATCTTGTACACGGAGTCGCAACTGTTTTTGGCCCACAATTCCACCTTCTTCTCAGTTTTGAAAGCCCGAAGGTAAATCCGCAGGCTATCGCGCGAAATGGAAAATCCTGCCAGGGTACCCTTTACAATTTTTTCTTTGGCAGCATAAGCCTCCCTTACCCTGGTATATTTTAACTGCTTCTCCCGGTAGGTTTCTGAAGTCATTCCTGACCCCATGAAGCAGATGGGGAAGAGTAGTATCAACAATCTCATAAATCAGTCTAAAAAATAATCGGACAAAAATAGTGGAATAATGCTCAAATCCACAAACTCCTGCCTGACCTTTCCTAGCGATCTTTGGATGATCCGTTTGAATCGATGTTTTTCACCCTGCCAACTTTATGCCCAGATGTTGCATAAAAAAGAATGTAGCAATATATTGGGATCACAATCCAATAGGCGATCAGCGGTGTGCTGAGATCGGCAAGGCGGCCGTACAAAAGCGGAACAACCGCTGCCCCTGAGATGGCCATCACCATCATGGAAGAGCCGGTCTTGGTAAAACGTCCCAGTTTCGTGATGGCCAACGGCCAGATGGATGGCCACATCAGCGAATTGGCCAAGCCGAGAAAGGCGATAAACATGACGGAGACAAATCCTGTGGTTGCAATGGCCAAAAGAGCAAATATCAGGCCCATAACCGCGGATATGGACAAAACATTTTTTTGCGCCAGGTATTTGGGGATCACAATGATGCCAACGATATACCCAACCAGCATAGCAAAAATGGTGAATGAGGAGAAGAATTTTGCGGTGGCAATCGGAATATTGAGGTAGACGCCATAACTGATGATGGTGTTTCCCGCAATTACCTCAACGCCGGTATAGAGGAAGATGGCCAATACCCCAAGCAGCAAGTGTGGAAATTGAAAGACGTTTGTTTTCTCGGGACCTTCGGTCTCTTCGACGGCATTCTCCTCCTCGTGGTCGATATCGGGCAAATTTGAGTAGTAGAGGAACAGCGCCAGCAGCAAGAGGGCAACCATGATGATCAGATAGGGAACAATAACCCTGGATGCCAGGATGGTCAATTCCAGATTTTTTTGGTCAAGCGTCATGCTCTTAACCTTTTCAACGATTTCGTCAGCACCGTCCAGGGTGATGAAACCCAAAATAGCCGGCGCCAAAACCCCTGCGACACCATTGCAGATACCCATGATACTGATTCGTTTGGCCGCGCTTTCAATGGGCCCGAGAATTGTAACATAAGGATTTGATGCCGTTTGCAGCAGGGCCATGCCGGCGCCCTGGATAAACAGTCCGATCAAAAACAGGCTATAAGTCCTGGTGAGTGCAGCCGGAACGAACAGTAGTGAGCCCACACCCATCGTGACCAACCCTACAACCATCCCCTTCTTGTAACCGGTATGGGTGAGTAACCATCCTGCCGGGACAGACATAAAAAAGTAGGCGATGTAAAAGGCAAAAGCGACCAGATAGGATTGGAAGTTGGATAATTCACAGGCGATTTTCAGGTAGGGCACCAAAACCGCGCTTAACCAGGTGATAAAACCAAAGACGAAAAACAGGATGCCGATAATCACGATCGGACTGAATCCTTTTCTCTTGATTTGTTCAAAATTGTTCATTGTAGTAGTAAAAAGTTGGAGGTGCAAAATAAGAAAAAAAGTCAAGGCTTGCACTTACTTCCAAAAATGGATCTTCTTCTGACAGCAAGGCTGTGAAGGAGAATTCATAGTTGGTATTGAAAAACTTTAATCCTGGGTTACAAAATAATTTTGAAATAAAAAAGGCGGAATTTCGATTCCGCCTTTTGTTTTGAGGAGTCTGATATCTGCTATTTTAATCCATTTTTTGCGGCTGTCAATGCCTCAGCAAGTTCCTCGTTGGTTTTTGCTACACTGACCTGACTTATCAGGGATTTGGTTTCGGAGTTAAAGAAATAAACCACACCTGTTCCTCTGTACGCAGCAATGGCTTTATCCAAGCCCAATTTGTTCAATTCATCCGCTGATTTCATTTTTGTCTCATTGTTGGTCAAATCATTGGCAACAAATTGAACAGCCATGTCCTTGTTGTTTCCTTTAAAGGCTTCCATTGCCCGCATTCCGTTACTCTTGCATACCGGGCACCATTCGGCCTGGTTCACCACGGCAATAACTTTTGCCTTGTTCCCGGCAAAAGCAGATACTGATACGAATAATACTAGAGCAAAACCTGCGACGATTGTTTTTAGGGTTTTCATAACTTTTAAAATTAAAATTTGACTTTAATAATTGTTTCCAAACATTTTGTTGAAACTTTACCTTATAGTCGCTCAAAATTCAAAACCTGACAAAAAGGATGATAAAAAAATTAAGAGGAGATTCCATAAGAACTGAAATTCCTCTTAATCAAATAGATGTAACAATAAATATTTTACACATTTCCCTCAGACTCTTACTGCAAATGCCTCATCATCCTGACTAAATCTCATACGACAAACGCCTGACTGCCCTGAAGTTTGTTGTAATTTGCAGAAATTGATTTGAAGCTTTTTTTGGAAACGGCCTTACCCGTCTCCAGGTGGTATTTGAGCCAGATCATGACGCCAAAGAGCATCTTTCTGAACATTCCGATTAATTTTCAGCCTTATCCAGCTTGACTGAAATCTGCTCTTTGAGCTGTTTTATGTCAATTCCAATCTGCTGATTTTTCTGGTGCAGTCCAATGGCCTTTTCAAGGAGCATACTTTGCTTTTCATAGTTAGAGCAAGCATCACATACCATTTTATGTAATTTCAATTGCAGTCTTTCTTTGAAGGAGAGCTTGAAAAAAAATCTCTTTTCAATCAGTTCTGTCGCTTTTAAACACGAAAGAAGCAGTATATGCATCAATTTTTTCATTGTCTTTCTTCCTGTTTTAACTTTTGAACCAATTTATTTCAATACAATCCCTCAATTGCAGTTTAGCCCGATGAACAATCTGCCAAAAATTTGACGGAGTAATTCCCAATTCCTGACAAATTTCTTCCCCGCTTTTTTCGGTTAGGTATTTCAGCTTTACACTTGTACTCCACTTTTCAGGTAAAGCATTCAGGCAATTCTTAAGAACTGCCTGAAAGTCAACATCATCAAGCAAAATTTGATTGTCCTCAACCTGCCAGTTCTTAGGTTTTTTGTTTTCCTGCCATTCACCCACCTTTTCGAAAAACATTACCATGCTTGTATCTTCCATGGATATAGGTTGGGAAATTCTCTTTCGGTAATGATCTGCAATTTTGTGGTTCAGGATCGAAAATAGCCATGTTTTCGGGGTGCTTTCCCCTCTATATACATCCATCTTCTCAGCAGCCGCTAAAAAAGTCTCCTGGACTAAATCTTTGGCCTGCTCGGAGTCGGATATCTTATAAAGCGCCCATGAATAAAGATCTGAAGTATATTCATCGACCCATTGCGTCAAATCCCATTTAACCTCTTGGTCCATGCTCCAAATTTTTCCATAAAACTATCAATTTTGTTTCAATTACATTTTTAAATGATCAATTTTCAGGAAAGCTTATTTTGCCCTTGATATAATCTTTCGACTTATACACAAATAATCCTGTCTTCAATTAATTTAAACAAATGGCATTCAGTTTATTGTCTCATCGTTATGGCTATCAAATTTGAACACTTTGAAAAGATAGGCGAAGGCAGGGAAAATGAGTAAGATTCCGATTATCAGGGCTATTACAAGCAAGAACATGGTCTTTTCAGGTGCCCGACTGTTCCAGATTGTCAGTTGGGAACCATCCGCGATGAAAATCATCACCGGAAATTGAACTGCAAACCAACCTGTCACAATACAAGCAGCTTGTACGCCAACCAACAATCGCGCCTGCAAACTATTTCTCCGTTTTATATTTCTCCATATCAAAGGGATCACAGCAGTTGCAACAACTACACACCCAATGCTAAGTGCCGAATGCGCAAATTTTCTAAATAGGGACAAACCATACAATTCAGCAAGTAAAAAGATGCTCAATCCTGAAATGACAAGCATTATTAAAAACAGACGCGATTTTTTCATAAACGTTTGATAGGTTTCATGATCGGAGGATTCCCCAATCAGATATACGGAGGCCAGCCAACCAAACAGTAGGGTAAGAAAGATCCCGGTAGTGAAAGTAAAAAGGTTCAGCCAGGGAAAAATAAAGACATCATAAAAAGTACCGTTAACGTTGGCCGGTATTCGCCCAAGGATGATAGCCCCAAGAATAACACCCAGGAAAAACGGGGTAAATAAACTTGATATTCTGAACAATAGGGTGTAATACTTATTATAATTACCGTTTACTGTATCATAATACCGAAAAGTAAAAGCAGTACCCCTGAAAATAATACCTACGAGCACAATAAATAGCGGAATATGCAAATAGATTGTTAGTGTGGTAAAAACGGAGGGAAATCCATTAAAGATGATCACCACAGCCAATATAAGCCATACATGGTTAGCCTCCCAAACTGGGGCAATCGCCTTTGATATCGTATCTATCCCCTTCTTTCCGGTGACCAATTCCATGATCCCGGCGCCAAAATCAGCCCCAGCCAGAAGTACATACAACAGGATCGCAACTCCTAGTACGAAAATGATAAATTCAGTCATGAATATTGCTATTTTGAGGATTAATATGAATGGCCAATATTTGACGTCGCATCAGCCAAAAAACCAAAAACGTCAACATTAGATAAATCAAAGTGATCATATAGAAAGGATACTGTATTCCCGGCATTGGGGTAACAGCCTCCCTGGTTTTCATGATACCGTAAATGATCCAGGGTTGTCGTCCCACCTCTGTAACAATCCATCCTGCTTCAACAGCAATGAATCCGGCAGGTGTGAGCCATACCAACATTTTGAGCCACCATCGTTTATGGAGATGCTCTTTCCATTTGAAGGTGAAAATCAGGAATAAGATTCCGGTGCCCATCATCAACATTCCCATCATTACCATGATTTGAAATGCAAAATGGACAATGGGCACTGGGGGCCAATTGTCCTTGCTGGTTTTATCCAATCCTTCCACCTCGGCGTTAAAATCCCCATGGGCAAGAAAGCTTAATAAATTGGGGATATGTATCCCATATTCCACCTTCTCCTCTTTTTCATTTGGAATACCCCCAATGACCAGGGATGCCGGTCTTGATGTTTTGAAAAGAGATTCCATAGCAGCTAATTTGGCCGGCTGAAGTTTAGCAACATTTTTTGCGGAAATGTCACCACTGATGGGTTGCAAAATTGCAGCTATTGCTCCAATAGCAAGGGAAATGCCTATCGCCTTGCGATGAAATTCATTCTCCTTGTATCGAAGTAACATAAAAGCATGTATACCGGCAACCGCAAAACTGGTGGATGCAAAAGCAGCAATTGTCATGTGCAGTGCCTGTTGGAACCATGCTTCATTAAACATGGCCCTCACCGGATCGATGTTAATGGCCTGACCATTAACCCAGTCAAAACCCGATGGACTATTCATCCACGCGTTGGCTGCTACAACAAAAATACCCGATATCACTCCGGAGATCCCGACTACCAGACCGGAAATAAGGTGTATCCGTTTGTTTACCCGATTCCGACCATACAGGAAAACGCCTAAGGCTATGGCTTCCATAAAAAAGGCTGTACCCTCCCAGGAGAAAGGCATGCCTATAATAGGCCCAGCATGTTCCATAAATTTTGGCCACAACAATCCTAACTCGAATGACAATACTGTACCGGAAACTGCTCCAACAGCAAAGAAAATCGCAACTCCTTTCGCCCATGCTTTTGCAAGATCCTGGTAAACCTTTTGGCCTGTTCTTATCCACTTCAATTCAGCTATAAACATCAGCCAGGGCATTGTCATACCGATACAGGCAAAAACTATATGAAATACAAATGATACTGTCATTTGCAATCTGGCAGCGAGAAAATCATCCATCTTATATTGAGTTTTCAATGTTGAATTCCCAAAATTAATCAAATAAATACAGTGAGACCTCTATATCTTTTTATGAATTATTGCTTTATTAAAGAACTCCTCCCAAAAAAGACTTTGGGACCTTACAGAAAGCCAAAAAGAGGATTTTATTTCCCACTGACTATGAATCAATAAACAAAATATAAATTTTCCTCCTTATTAATTCAAAATGCTTGTTAGCTTTGTATCCAAATGGTAGGGGTGCCTCATTGTTTCGGGCTGAGATTATACCCTATGAACCTGATGCGGGTAATGCCGTCGTAGGAAACTGTTCATAGCACAAATTCTTCTCCCTTGTTTGCATCCCTATTTATTTGTGATTGGATTAGTAATTGATAATTGCTTTAAAATGAAAGGTATGTACAACTAACGGGCGGCATTTTACACCATTACCGGAGCTGCAATCGCCGGTGGTGCCCACTACCAAACCGGTAAAGGGCACGGACCAGTACATCACTTCTTTAATTACTGGAAATAAAAAACCGGAGTATTATTTTGCCTCCTTTTGGGCTTCCTCTGTCATTTTCTGGTTGGCAGTAATGGCAAATTCCACACGACGATTTTGGCTTCTGCCTTCATCTGTGTCGTTGGATGCGATTGGATCTGCAACACCCAAACCGGATGTTTTCATTCTGCCCGCCGCCAGTCCTTTCGATACCAAATAGCCCTTTACCGTTTCAGCCCTTTCCCTCGAGAGCTTGAGATTGTACTCGGCCTGGCCTGTAATGTCCGTATATCCAAAAATATCAATGTTGGTCTCGGCATTCTCCTTAAAGACAGGAACCAATTTATCCAGGTTTGTCTTTGCCTGGGCTGTAAGGGTTGATTTATTCAAATTGAACCTGACTGCATCTTCTTTGAGGACCAAACGAATTCCTTCCCCCACGCGCTCTACTTGGGCGCCGGGAAGCGCTTCTGAAATCTGCCTTGCCTGCTTATCCATTTTGTTACCGATAATGGCTCCGGTTCCACCGCCGACAGCAGCACCTATAACCGCTCCCAGGGCAGAATTGCCCGAACGATTGCCAATAATCCCGCCTAGTAGGGCGCCTGCAGCCACACCTATTCCGGTTCCCTTTTGTGTATTATTTGCGTTCTTGATGGTATTGCAACTTGTTAAAACAGAGGCGACCAAAAACAACAACGCCAAACTTAAAACCGCTAATTTTTTCATCAGTATATAATCTATTTTATAATTGATAATATTCCGGCTAATCATTTTCAGTCCATACAACGATGTATGAATGAGGATGTATAACCGGTAGAAGATTAATTAACCTTCTCGAATTGATAGGTGATCTCCTTTGGCTGACCTGCGATATCAACCTGGTCAACCAATTGGAAAGAGCTCTCAGACTGATTGGCCAACTTCAATAAATATCCCTGTGTAACTTTTTTGGATTTTACACCGGAATCAATAAATTTCAGGCTAAATGTCCCCTCTTTGTTGATACTCCATACAATCGCGGAGCTGAATGACTGACAATCAGCGCTATTTATGCTCATCGTCCCCTTGTTGTTGTTCGGAACAAATTGCCAGGAACTCCCTACAAAACATTTTGAATCAGCAATCTGGAAAGAGTTCACCTTAATGTAGTTTGAATTCGGAAAAGTAACCGAGGTAATTTTCCAATTGCCCTTCAAACCGGATTGAAGTTTACCATCCGTTTTGGCAGTAACCTGAGCGGTGGGCGAAGGTGTTTTACACGCAAAAAGCAAAATCGAAACCGATAATATCAAAAGAATTTTTTTCATGATCTTTAAAAAATAAGTTCTCAAAAGTACCAATTTTTCAAAAGTATTTATTCCTGAAATCCATTCCCCGGGATTTCTGTACCACAATAACAATGAAGCAACTATGAGACAATATTGTCTATTGTTTATTTTAATCAAAAAAACTACAAAAAAAATTTGGAGATAATGTTATATTTTTCTAACATTGTGTTAGATATATATAACTTAAAAAACTAGTCATGAAAAGAGGAATTTTAATTTTTATTCTGGCAGCGCTTGTTTTGATTGCGAGCGGATTCTGGATTTTTAGCTTAAAATCAAATCTCGATTTCAGGGAACTTATCTCTGTACCAATCATTCTTTTAATCGTTCTTTTTGCCGTATTCATTGGAATAAAACGAATAAAGAGTATGAAAAGGGGGCAACCTGCCGAAGATGAGTTATCGAAGAAGGTTCTTATCCGGACAGCCTCCTTGTCCTATTATGTTTCCATTTACTGGTGGTTGGTCCTTGGGTTTTTCTCAGATAAACTTACTTTGGAAAATCACACATTAATTGGCATCGGTATTTTGGGAATGGCTGTCATATATGCACTTTCCTGGATTTTCTTCAATTACTGGGGATTAAAGGATGAATAACAGGATTAAAGAGTTCAGGGCCAGGTATGATCTTACCCAGGATGATCTTGCCAGAAAAGTGAATGTCAGAAGAGAGACAATCGTGTTTTTGGAAAAGAACAAATACAACCCTTCCCTCAAGCTTGCCTTTGACCTGGCACAGGTTTTTTCGGTGCCAATTGAAGAGCTTTTTATTTTTGAGGGAGAATGAAGAAACAACTAAGTCTTCAATTCCCAACCACGGTATTCATTACTGATTTTAGAAGCAATGCCTTTGGATAAAGGATATTATTCTCAAGGTGAACATGAATGTGCAGATCATCTTCAAACTGTTTTAAGAGTTTTAAGGTGACGAGGTAGGTGTTGCATGCATCATCAGGTACAAGATAACCTTGGGTCAAAACAGCAATTTGGTCTATCGCGCCACCTGCAAATTCATGTTCGCCACTCATCCGCCTTATCTCGGAGGCAATGGTCTCTCTTGCCTCTGGGGTTTTATCTTTCAACGCTTCTTTGATTGCCGGGAAAAGTACCTCCTCTTCCTTTTGCAGGTGCTGCAACAGTTCGCTGTTCACCTGCGCAAAGAGGGCGGCAACCTCTACCAGTTCAGGATGGTGCGACCCGTGGACAGTGGCTACTTTTTGCGTATAGAAGACCAGTTCCGGTAGCGTTTTCAGTACATACTGATGATGGGTATTGACAATATAATCTGCCAGGAAGGCAAGGTTCCAGCTATTAAAGTCTTGTGTTGTGCCAATGGGCTGATTCTGAAGTTCATTCAACTCCCTTTCCAGCCCTTCCGAATTCAATGACTTCTCATCACAAGCCTGGTTCAATGTTTTTTTGCCCCCGCAACAAAAATCAAGGCCAGCCTTACTAAACAGTGAAGCTGCCCTAAAATCTTTAACAACTATCTCTCCAAGAGACAATTCGCCATATTTTATCTTTTCCATAATTAATAATTTTATTGTACGTCACAAATATAATATTAATAAAAGACTTTTTAGTCTTTTATTAATAAAGATGGCTATATCGATAAAAACTTCTCCTGATTTCCTGAGTCAACATGAACGATGGGAAGATTCCGGTCAGTTGATAATTCAAATAAATTTCATCTGTTTGGTAGGTTTACTCCCATTCGAAAGAGGAAGACTTCTTTAAATGTAGTCATTTCACCTATATAAAAATCAGCGGATTCGGAGCTTGTTATGCCATTTCCCTGATTCCCGGAAGAATGTTTTGGGGTTAATTTTGAATTTTTATACCAACAACAGAGACAATTGAAAAACGCTGCATCCACCTTTAGCTATATTCTACTAATAAAAACCCCGCTGGGTGAGTACGAAGCATGGAGCGACCTTAAAAAGTATTGTACGGAACGTGGATTAGCCTATTATTCATTTGCAAAGAAGAAATTCCCAGCCATCACCAAAGATGGTAGCACCATTTATCGGGTCAGAATCTAAATACTTCTATTATTTTTACAGCGCTCAACGCGGTTATGCTTTCCATTAGAATTACAGAGGAAAACAAAGCGCTGAAAAGTTAGAACTTAAAAAATTGACATGAGATTATTCTTAGCCGCCGGGGCCATTAGCGGGGCTCTGGCCGTTCTGCTCGGAGCATTTGGGGCCCACATGCTTAAACAGATTATTTCTCCAGATATGCTTGAGGTTTATAAAACAGGAATCCAATACCAGTTTTATCACACTTATGCCTTGTTGGGAGTTGGTATTTTAATGCATCTGAAACCGACAATGTCACTAAAATGGTCGGGGTACCTTTTCATTTCAGGAACCATCATTTTTTCAGGATTTCTCTACCTCCTGGCGATAACGGGAATAAAGGCGCTTGGGATGATCGTCCCGATAGGTGGGTTAACATTGGTTGCTGCCTGGATCTGCCTTCTAATCCATGTGCTAAAAATCAGGCCTTAATATTGAATTGCCTTGCCTGAATAGATGAAGCTCACTCTCTTCGAAAATGGGTTCTCAGATTAGCGGAGACACGATTTCTATTAATAAACAATCACTTAATTACATGCTCAAAAGCGATACATCTTTCTCGAAATCGTAAAAGGTTTTCCGCATGATGTCTGCCAGAAAGAGTTTATAGTTGATAAATGCATCCAATCTGGTGACATAGGCAGTATTTAGTCGCTCCCGTTCAAGTGCCATCGACTGACTGTCTATATCTCCATTGGAATACCGCTGTCGTGAAATCTCAAAACTCTTTTCAGCAATCACCACGTTTTTTTCAAGAAGCTGGAGTCTTCTGAGGTTGCTCTGCAGCCGGTTTACTGTCGTTCGAACATCCCTTTCAATACTGATTTTGTCGCTCGACATCTGGATAAGGTTTTGGTTTAGGGTGGCTTGGGCCGAGCGGACTCTTGCCCTGTTTTCGCCCCAGTCAATCAGTGGAATATTGATTGTCAAACCTGCGCCCAGATTACCGGGACGCCTTTTCTGGTCATCCCAGGTGTTGTTAAGGGTTGTTTCTACGGGTATGGACCTTTGCCCTTGGTTAACTCCATTAAATTCATAATTGAACGATATATTCCCGTTTATTCTCCCCTCCGCCTTACGTCTTTTAATCTCCATATTGTTAAGCTCAATATTTATTCCATCCTCTTTAAGCTCAAGGCGATTTTCAAGCGCCAGGCTGACTGCCTTTTCAGCATCCACATTCACCGCTTTATAAATAAGGTCATGCTTTATTACGATACTGTCCTTCAACTCCAAACCGAGCTCTTCCTTAAATAAAGTCATTTGCGACAGATAGTTGACATTGGCGATATCGTAACTATTTAATGCGTCGCCAAGGTCAACCTCCATCTGCAGCGCTTCAACCTCACGGATTAACCCGGCTTTAAATTTATTCTGCGCAATTTCATACGCTTCTTTTTGTCTCTGAAGAGTAAGCCGTGCAATATTCAGTCGTTCGTGGTATGATAGCAAGGTAAAAAATGCCTGACTAATATTATAAACCAAATCAAGTTCTGCCCTTTTCAGCTGTTTCAATGAATGATCATAATTCAGTTTGGCCTGTTTATAACCCATTGCTATATTATTATAGCCGAAAAAAGCCCCAATCGGCTGACTTAAACCAATAACCGAAGTCAACTGGGAGCTCCTGGTTCCATAATAATAATCTGTAATATTTGCCATTCCTGAACGAATAAATAGCGTACCATCTGACGGTAATGGCTGGTTGATCGTCAGATATCCATTCATAACTTTCTGACTTACAGGATAAAAATGCAAACCAAGACTATCCTCAAGTTGTCTGACCGTTTTGGAAAAACGAGGGGCCACCAGATCAAGGTCGATGTGTGTTTTAAACCTGCTGGTGGCCGCTTTAAGATCATATCCGACCCCTAAGAGGCTTTGTTTCAATTTGAGCATCGTTTTACTCTTCTCCTTTGCCAGGCTAATGCTTGATTCCAGGTCGAGATTTAAAACTGGTTGAGCCTTGATTATTGAGCTAATTACAACCAAAATTAAAAGGGCGATGGTAGGTTTTAAAATAGTCATCTGAGTATCTATTATTGGTTACTGGAATTGGGTTCTGTCATTTTATCACTGTGAATGGTGCCGTCCTTGAGATAGATGATGCGACGGCAATGGGCAGCGATACTGGTTTCATGAGTAATCACAATGATGGTATGACCTTCTCTGTGGAGTTTACCGAATATTGCCATGATTTCTTCACCACTCTTTGAATCCAAGGCCCCTGTGGGTTCATCGGCCAGAATAATTCCCGGGTTATTGACCAGTGCGCGTGCAATCGACACACGTTGTCGCTGTCCCCCCGACAATTCTGACGGTTTATGATGGACCCGGTCAGAAAGCCCTACTTTCTCAAGGGATCTTAATGCGATCTCCTTCCTTTTGCTTTTTTCAACTCCTGCGTACATGAGCGGTAATTCAACATTGTGCAGGGCGCTCATCCGTGGCAGGAGATTGAATGACTGAAAAACGAAACCGATGTTTTTATTCCGGATCGCAGAGAGCTCCTTGTCATTCAATAAGGTAACATCAACAGAGTTCAGGAAATATTTTCCTTCAGTGGGCGCATCAAGGCACCCCAGGATATTCATCAGCGTTGATTTGCCCGAACCTGAAGGCCCCATGATGGCAACGTACTCATTGGCAGGGATCTGAAGATCAATGCCCCTAAGGGCCTGAACCTCGATCGTTTCCATCTTATAATCTTTTTTCAGATTCATGATCTCTATTATCATAACGAATGTTTGGGATGACTAATTAATATTGTATGGATTCAACCGGCTTTAGTTCAGCGGCTTTTTTGGCAGGAAGGTATCCGAAAGTTACTCCTACCAGAACAGAAAAACCAAAAGCGATAAATATTGAATACAAGGTCAGGCTGGTATGTACGGCAGTACCAAACGAAATAACAAATGAAAGCGAAATCCCCAAAAGCACGCCAATAATCCCGCCCGTTACACTCATAACAACTGCTTCTGTAACAAACTGGTTCAAAATGTCAATTTTGCAGGCCCCGATTGCCCTCCTGATACCAATTTCGCTGGTCCGTTCCAGAACCGAGGCGAGCATGATATTCATGATGCCAATACCTCCAACAATTAATGAAATGGCAGCTATCGAGGCCAACAGAAGGTTATAAATCCGGGTCTCTTTCTCCTCTTGTTTCAATAACTCGAGCGGAATGATAATACTGAAATCGTTGTTGTTAAAATGGTGACGGTTTAGGATGCTACGGATGACTGCAGCCGACTGCGCCAGCTTATCCGAGTTTTCAAGTTTTACTGTTAATTGCTTTATTTCACTCGAAAACCGGTTTTCTTTTGGAATCCGTTTGGTAAAAGTTGAGAGCGGAATATAGATATCATTGTTCAGGTCACGCGAAGCCAGTTCTCCTACCGTTTCGGTGAACAGCGACTTGGTTTGCATGACCCCAATCACCTCGAACCATTGGTCATCTATCTTCACACTTTGTCCTACAGGATTCTCATATCCAAACAGATCGTGCGCAACACTGGCGCCGAGAAAACAAACCTTCAGTTGGCGGTCATAGTGATCATTGTTAATGAACATACCATTCCCAATCTCATAGTTGAGTATTTTAACAATGGTTGGTGTAACTCCTATCACGGTAGCTTTGGAGGACTTATCACCAAATTTAGCGTCAATTTTTTTCTCAGTCTGAGGCGCCACATCAAGAACCCCAGGAACTATCTCCTTGATTACCTGGGCGTCCCTCAAGGATAATCCCTGCGAAAACTTCATTCTCACCTGCTCCAGATCGGATTCAGTCAAATCTTTATCCCTGATAATTATATTACTGATACCCATATCTTTATACTTTGCAATGGCTTGCAGTTTAGCACCCTCTCCGATCGAAACCATCGTAATAACTGATGCGGTGCCAAAAATAATCCCGAGCATGGTGAGAAAAGAACGGAACTTATGATCCATGATACTCAGCGCAGCAATTGTTAAATTTTCATTGAATTGCATAATCAGTTGTTTAAGAGGGTAAGTTCATTTTCGAAGGGGACAACCTTCTGCCCAGGTTTTACATCCCCGGAGATGATCGTATGGTTGGTATTCGAAGGGCCGCTTTTGACTTCGACCTTCCTGGAAGAACCGCCTCGTTTAAGAAAAATGTACACATGCCCTTTGTCTTTTAAAAGACAGTTATTGGAGACAAATAGTTCCTTATCAGACTCATACAAAATATACTCGCAACTGACGGTCATACCGGGCTTCAGACGCAAATCCGATTCAGAAATTTCGACAACCACTTTAAATACTTTCTCCTTTTCGAGGGTAAAGCAAATTTTGCTGATCTCTTTGATGAACCCGTTGAATGGGACAGCCGGCAACGCATCGAGCCTCACAATGACCTTCATTCCGGGTTTCACTTTTTTATATTCAGCTTCATTGACATAGGTCTTCACTTTCATTTGACTGATATCAGGAATACTAGCAATCATCATTCCCTGGTAGGGAGAATCGCCTAACCTCCAGTTTTGGGGATTTTGAGTAAAAATGTTCATTGAGACCTGGAATAAACCATCACACGGAGAGTTGATCAGAAGCTGTTTCAGGTTTTCTTTGGCGCTTCGCAGATCATTTTTGCGCTGAATGACACGAATTTTCTGAATCTGGTGATCATGCTTTTCCAAATCATAAGTTAGTTCAAGTTTCCGTTTTGCCTTTTTCAGCCTGATCGTCGCCTGTTGAAATTTCAACTCCTTAATTCTTCTTTTTGCGTCAGTATCAAACCTACTTCTATCCAATTCAAGTTTTTCAAGATCATAAGAGGCTTGTTCATTTTTCAATTGGGCTTGCAGACCCTGGATATTCTCTTCGCTTTGTACCGCTTGCTTGTGGGCTGCTGCCAGTTCATTCTCGAGTTTGTCTTCCCCTTCCAAAATATACTTATAAATTGAAGAGGGGTCTAGTTTGACAATTGAATCACCTTTGTGGACAATTTTCCCATGTTCTGCCAGACCGATAATTTTAAACTGGTAACCATACTGGTAGGAAATCCGGGGCATCATAATATTGGATGCTTGAATGGCCTCCAGTTCACCTGCCTCAATGACCGATTGCCTGAATGAGCCTTTCATGACAGTATAATCTCCCGAAGTTCCACTACCGCATGATATTGACAATGTGATAAGCAGAAGGGAGCACAAACCCATGGTAATTCCGTTGAAACCCATGCGATATTTGTTTAATTGTATAATTTCAGTCATAATGGTTATTTAAATACTATTTACCATTTGATTTGGTCTTGTCGTTCTCCTTGCCCTCCTCCTTATTGAGAAAGGGATCGGTTAGTGCCAGTTCCTCATTTTCTTCCAATCCATCTTTAACAACCACAAAATCAGTATTCACCGCCCCTATCTTAATATCCTTGCGTTTGAAACCTGATGATGTTTTAACATAAACAAATTCATTCCCATTGTCCTTAAAAATCACCTCTACAGGAACATACAATACCCCCTTCAATTCACTAATTTTAATTTTACAGCTTACCGTCAGACCAGGTAATAGACTGATCGCCTTATTATTAATTAATATTTGAACTGGAAATATTTTTATTTTGGACTTTGAATCCTTGTTCTGAGCCAGATTGGCAATGGTTATCACTTTCCCGGTAAAGATGGTATCCGAATAGGCATCAGGCTTTATTTCAGCTGTCAATCCCGTAGTAATTTTTGCAATATCAACCTCATTTATTTTTACCTCTGCCAACATTTCTTTCATGTCGGGTAATTCAATCAAGGTGGTTCCGGAGTAGGGCTGATCACCCGCCTGCCATTTCTGGCTCGTTATCCAGTTGTCTTTAAGGATGGCTATTCCGGATCCGGGACTTATCACAAAAAGGTCATTTACAGTACCATTGGCATTATCCAGGGTGGCTTTTAACTGTTTCATGCTTAAGGTCCGCTGAAAAATATCTTCCTTTTGAATCTTCTTCCGGTTCTCAATTTGTTCTTTTGCCCGCGCAAGGGCAATATTCGCTGTTTCTAGTTTTAGATTAATCTCCTTTTTGGTCACTTCAGATTCATAGGTTGCCTGCTCAAAGTTGATTTTTGAAATCTTCTGGGAGATCCGCGTTATTTCGAGATCCGATTCAAGATCTTCTATTTCTGACTGTTGCGTTGCCTTCAGTTTCTCGAATTCGGCATTTGCAATTTCAAGCTGCTGTTGCGTGGTGATGATTGCTTTCTTCAATTCCGAAGCATCAAATGTGATGACAGTATCCCCTTTGTTTACCTCCTTGCCGTCACCTACAATATTTGTGATTTTAAGGTTCCCGTAGCGGTACGAGATATTTGGTGCATTGATACTGATTGACTTAACAGCCTTCACGGTCCCCTCTTCTGTCAGTTCTTCAGTGAAAGTGCCCCTTTTAACAATTGTAGTCTGAACATCCTGAACTACTTTTCCCTTGCATGCTGCAAGTCCGAGGCAAATAAAAAGAATCATATTTTTGTTCATATGTTTATAATTTTGTTTTTCAATGGCCATATGGAACTCCCATTAATCATCCTCCTGTGTGTGAAAGATTTTCTCATGGTCGTTTCATAATCAGGGAATTTTACAAATTATTTTCAGGTCGATAAAATGAAATGCTAATACTTTATGGTCGATTTTTTTGGGATTGAATCGTGTTTTGGCAAGCCGGAAGCGCTTTTATTACCGACTTTGATATTCCCCTCTTTTTTTACAAGATCGTAGGGAGGCTCCATCAACGCAACGGTCTCATTTCCTGAAAGTCCTTTTGAAATGATGCTCTTTGAATTGTTGGAGAGGCCGGTTTCAACGACAACAGGTGTAAATTTCCCATTTTCTGCAACATAGACTATTTTCAGACTGTCTTTTCTAAATATGGCGACCGAAGGGACAACAATGGTATCTTTCACCTGATCGACAATGATCCGGCAGGATGCACTCAACCCCGGTCTCATCTGAAGGTGACAACTGTCGACGCTTACAATCACTTCATAGCGCTTGACGGTAGGTTTCTCAGCCTGTGCTTTCCCTGCAAGGGATTTCCTTTTAATTTTTCCGGTTGTATTAAGGTTGGACAAGGCATCTACCCCGATCAAAACCTTTTGGTTGGTTTGAATTCGTTTGTAATCAGCCTCCGGAACCTCTACCGAAACCTGCATCTCTTTCATGTCGGGGAATTGCAATAACGGCATATTGCTAAAGACGCTGCTTTTTTCTTCTATCTTTCCCCCGAAGGTTCCAACCCCATTGCCCATAAACATCCTCAAAGGTGACTCATAATGAATTACAATTCCATCACCAGGGGAAACCAGGGTGAGCGAATTGATCTGATCCTGCGATACTTTGATACGGCTTTTTTGCATCATTATACGGGATCTCAACTGCATGATCTCCGAATTATCTATTCTCGCCTGGGCAAGTACCTTCTTTTGCAGTTTCTTTTTTTCAACTTTTGCCCTTTCCATGTCAAGGGAAATCAACTCTTGCTTGACGGAAGGGACAAATTTTAGCTGGATTGAATCGAGCATGCTGATGGCAATCTGGGCCTTATTGGTCTCGACCTGCGCTTTTAATACGGCCTTCTCCATCGCGTTGTCGGCCACAAGTTTTTTCATGTCCGCCTCCAACTTTTCGAGATCAATGTTAAATGATTCAAGATTAAGCACGAGCTCAGGCGCTTCCAGGATGCAGATGGTGTCACCTTTTTTTACATGAGTGCCCTCTTTGGTCAGGTAAGCCACAGTCATACCTCCTGAAACGTATACTCTTGGCGACACAATCGTGAAGTTGTTGACAGCCTGAATTACTCCGTTTGCATCGATTGACTCAACATAGTCAGACCGTTTGAGGTCATAAGTGATCATACTTACCTTCTTTCCGTCACAACCGGGAAAAAACATACATATCAGTATGATGTAAATTAGGTCTTTTTGCATCAATGTATATATTTAGGCATTGGTAGGTAATGTCGATTGCCAGGAGAAAATTAAACATAAATTTTCAATTTTATTAACTTCGATATATTAAAAAATGCAAAAAAGTCGTATATTATGTAAAAATCCGTCTGTTTAGATTCATTCAATTTAACGATCAAGAATACCTCAGGGGAAAATTGTAACATTAAAAAAGGCAGTTACAACAATCTGCAACTGCCTTTTTTGATCCATTCTGCCATAGGAAGTTATCATACTTCCAATTGATTTTGAGCGCGTTATCGAATTTTTCTTGAGATTTCTGTCGTTTCCTTTGAACCCCAAATCGTAAAAGAAGTGAGCGTCACCGGGTTATACTTTTGCTTCTCACCATGGCTACATCAGCGGGTAAAACAGGGCCCGCTTCATTGCCAAAATTCTGTCTGATATAAGTTAATATCAAGGCAATCTCATCGTCTGTCAGATTATTCTGTTTTGGCATTACCTGACTGTATTGATCCCCGTTAACCTCTATGTCGCCCACGAGTCCCTTGAGCAAGACATTGATCAGTTTGTCTTTATCGCCTGTCACCCAATCACTTTTCATGACAGGGGGGAACATATTCGGTACACCGCTTCCATCTTTCTGGTGGCATTGGAGGCAATATTTGATGTATAAGTTTTCACCAACCTTCGTCGATGACTCCTTTTCCATTGTTGGAGAATTCAGACCGGTTGCCATCGGTTTAACAAAATTTGAAGCCTGGCCCCCGAAGAATAAAACGAACAATCCTGCAAAAAACAGTAAACGGGCTAATTTCATGGACATATTCCAAAATTTGAATTTTACAAAAATGGTTAATACTGATACAGATGTAATTAGTGGATTTTTTCGTTTTAATGATAGCTAATCTTCCAAAGTTTTCCCTTGGTATCTTCAACTACATACATTGAACCGTCGGGGCCAATTGCCAGTCCGCAGGGACGGGACATGGCATCGCGGGGGCTTTTGATCACCGGAACTCCGGCGAAATTATCGGCAAAGACTTCCCAGCCTCCCGAAGGAAGTTCTCCCCGGAAGGGAACAAAAACGATATTGTAACCTTTTTGTTCCTGTGGCGCCCTGTTCCATGATCCGTGAAATGCAATGAATGCACCCTTGTGATAATATTCGGGAAATTGTTTCCCGGTGTAGAAAAGCAGATCGTTGGGGGCGTAATGCGCGGGGAAAGCCATGATTGGAAGCTGTTTCCCTGTTTTATCCACGGTTTTGCCATCACCGCCATATTCCGGGGCCACCATCTTTTTATTCAGGAAAGGGTCAAAATAGCAATAGGGCCAGCCACAATCAGAACCGTCTGTTAACAGGAAAAATTCTTCTGCCGGTTTTGTTACCCCATCATCTTCCGTAAAATATTCAGGCCAGAATTCGTGCAACTGATCCCGTCCATGCTGAACAGCGTACAAATGATTGGCAATTGGGTTCCATCGCAGCGCCACACAATTGCGCAATCCGGTAGCGTAGCGATAGCCGTCCTTCATTTGAACCTGACCCAGTTTATCTGCTTTGAACCGCCATATTCCGGCAAAACTTTGCAACAACGGACAAGGTGCCATACCCGGAGTGTGCAGTGTCCGGTCGGGGTCCTGGCAGGCATTCGCAGGTGCGCCAACATTCACGTACAGGTTATTCTCATTGTCAAATGTGATGGATTTCATACCGTGCTGCCTGTTTTTCAAGAAGCCTGAAACGACAACTTCGCAGGTTGTATCAGGCAGTAATTCGCCCTGACGCAATTTGTAACGAACGACCATGGTATCCGCATCAGCCCCGACATAGAGATATCCATCTTGGATTCCGATTCCGGTGCCGGCATATCGTCCAAAATACCGGATAACATCCGCTTTACCATCGTTGTCTGTATCACGCAGGGCGACAATCCCCTTTTTATCCTTTAATCTATACAGGATCACATACATATCCCCATTATCATTGATGGCTATATGCCTGCCCTGCCCGAGATTGTTGGCTACTACAATACTCGTAAAACCTTTGGGAAGAACAAGTTCGTCATTGGCTTGCCCGGGCTGGGAAAAGCCGTTTACTGATAAGAAAAGCAGAACAATCAAACTAACTGCATTCAGGATAAGTCGTTTTAGAAACTGATTCAAAACAGCTGTTGCTTTCATACTTACATGAATTTAATTCTAAGAATGTAATTTATATACGTTGAATTCGGCAGATTGTTCAAGTAGCGATAATTTTTTTATCAATCAAATGATTAATACCATTTTGTATAGGAATTCGATCCAAATTGCTATTTTTGATTGACTGATTAGCTCACAACTTGTTTTTTTTGCCAAAGCTGCTAACACCAAAAAACATGAAGAAAAATTTTCTTTTGCTCCTTTTATTGGGAGTTTCATCCCTGACATTTGCCCAGTTGGGTACCCCGACAATTTCAGCTCCGGCCAATGGAGCAACATATTATGTGGGTTCAACAATCAGTTTTTCATGGACCTCTGTTACGGATGCCCTCTCCTATGATGTTGAATTTGATGCCGGTACGGGTTATTCTTTTTCTGCAAATGTAGTTGGCACTGGTTATGATATGACGCTTGCCGTCTCAAATACCGGACCGCATACATGGCATGTCAGGGCTAAAAACGCCTCAGTAACAGGCCTTTGGTCAACCTCACAAAGCTATTCGGTGATTGGAATCCCTGGAGTCCCAACGACCGTTAATCCGGCCAATGCTTCGAATATTACCTACAATACTGCAACCAATTTCACCTGGAATGCGGTGACCAATGCCACCGGTTATAAGATTCAATTCGATAACGATGCCCCAATTGTTGTGTCAGGAACTACTTATCCAAAAACTTTTACATCTCTGGGAAGCCATACCTGGAAAGTTCTCGCCTCCAATCCTGCGGGTGAAAGTGGCTGGAGTACCTCCAAAACTTTAACAGTAGTTCTTGGGACTCCTTCCCTGACTTCCCCTGCGAATACCTTCAGGGCATATGTCGGATCAACATTAAACTTTTCCTGGACTCCGGTTGGAGGAGCTACCTCCTATGAAATTGAGCTCGATCCCGGGCTTGGCTATGCCACTCTAAGCAATGTTTCGGGGACAACGCTAAACTTTCTTCTCAGTGCATCTGCAGTTGGCAGCCATTCCTGGCATGTGCGTGCGAAGAATGGTCCTTCGATTGGAAACTGGTCTGCCACCAGGAGCTATACCGTAGTTGGTATTCCAGCCGTACCAACGACCAATACCCCTCAGAATGGGGCGACAATCAATTTTGGTTTGAACACAAATTTTACATGGAACAATGTTGCCACCGCAACAAGTTACCAGATACAGTTCGACAATGATGCGCCGATTACTGTTTCAGGAACCGCCTATTCCCGTTCCTTCAACACTTTCGGGATCCATACCTGGAAAGTACTGGCCTCAAATGATGCCGGAGACAGCGGTTGGAGTAGTGTCAGGACAATAACCATTGCCCTTGCCGCACCGCCACTTAACTCGCCGTCCAATGGATCAACCGCTTATGACGGATCAAACCTTGATTTTTCATGGACTTCAATTCCAGGCGCTACCACCTATGATATTGAATTTGACGAAGGACTTGGATCAGCAACCCTTATAAATGTTCCAACTGTCAGCTACATAAAGGCGCTTACAACTTCTTATGTCGGCCAACACACCTGGCATGTGAGAGGCGTAGCTGGTTCAACGATCGGGCAATGGTCCCAAACAAGAACATTTATTGTAGCCGGAGTGCCAGCTATTCCTACAAACCTAAATCCAGCAACTGAATCAACAGTTACTTATGAAATTGCCGCAAATTTTACATGGAATACGGTGCAATATGCGACCAGTTACCAGATTCAATTTGATTCGGAAGTTCCGTTGACTGTTTCGAACAGTTCATATTCAAGGACATTCAATACATTGGGTAATCATACCTGGAAAGTTAAGGCCATCAACGCTGCCGGGGAGAGCGGCTGGAGTGTTGTGAACAACTTCACGGTAGTTTTGGGTATTCCGCTTCTCTCATCTCCAGCGAATGCCAACACTTTTTATGTTGGGGAGACAGCGAGTTTTTCATGGTCATCCGTTGCAGGGGCTACATCCTACGATGTGGAATTTGATGCCGGGCTTGGAACCGTCACCCAATCCAATGTTGCAGGGATCAGCATGAATGTTACCCTCGTTGCCAACCAGGCCGGCACGCACACCTGGCATGTACGCGCCAAAAATGGGGCGGTCCTTGGTGGATGGTCAGCCACTCGCTCCATTACGATTATTGGAATTCCGGTGGTTCCGACGACTACAACTCCGGCAAGCGGATCGTCCATCTTTTATGACGCAGCTACTGCCTTTTCGTGGAATGCAGTTCAGAATGCCACCAGTTACAAAATTCAGTTTGATTCAGAAACACCAATCACGGTTACCGGTACCTCCTACACACGGACATACAGTTCGTTCGGGAGCCATACCTGGAAAGTTCTTGCCTCCAACGATGCGGGAGACAGCGGTTGGAGCAGTTCGAAGACTTTCACTGTTGCCCTAGGCATACCAGCCATGTCGGCCCCTGCAAACGGATCTACCGCCTATATCAATACCAATTTGAATTTCACATGGACCTCTGTCGCCGGAGCAACCTCCTATGACATAGAGTTTGATACCGGATTAGGTTCCGTCTCACTTTCTAACGTTGTTGTCACCTCCAAACAATGGGCGCTTGTTGCCGCAAACGTTGGAAACCATACCTGGCGTGTCAGGGCTCGGAACAGCAATTCTGTCGGACTGTGGACTCAAACCAGGACCTTCACAGTTGCCGGTATTCCGGCTATCCCCGTCACCACCAATCCGCCTCCGGAAGGTACAGTTCCATACAATACGCCTGCTTTTTTTGCCTGGAATGCGGTTCAGAATGCCACTAGTTATAAAATTCAGTTTGATTCAGAAGTCCCGATTTCTGTCACTGGGACAAACTTTCCCAGAACATTCAGCGATCTTTCGGCACATACATGGAAAGTTAAGGCAGTTAATGCTGCCGGGGAAAGTGGTTGGAGCACGGTTAAGAATTTTACGGTGATACTTGGCACACCAAATTTAACATCCCCGGCAAATGCGTCGACGCAATATGTTGGCACGACCCTGGAATTTTCCTGGACATCTGTATCCGGTGCAACCTCCTACGATATTGAGTTTGATGCAGGATTAGGATATGCCTACTTAACCAATGTTTCGGGCAATACCTTTAACCTACCGCTTACAGTTGCGAATGTCGGGCCGCATACCTGGCATGTCCGGGCCAAACTTAACACATCTACCGGCTCTTGGTCAGTGAACCGTTCCTTCACAGTGGCCGGGATTCCGGGTGTCCCGGTGTTGGTTCGCCCGACGAATGGCAGCTCTGTTTCCAGCGAACAGAATGTGCAGTTCAATTGGAATGGTGTTGCCAATGCCAGCAGTTACAAAATTCAATTTGATACAGAAGCCCCGATCGTTGTTTCAGGCACCTCTTATACCCGTTCTTTCAGCGCTTTTGGCAACCATACCTGGACAGTGCAGGCCTCTAACGATGCGGGCGATAGCGATTGGAGCGCTGCTTTTGCATTTACGGTAGATTTTGGCATACCTACATTGACTTCCCCTGCAAATGCATCTGTCTATTATGTTGGTTCTACCATCAACTTTTCCTGGACCCCTGTTACCGGTGCAACCTCCTATGATGTAGAGTTTGATGCCGGTTTGGGTTATGTCTCATTGACCAATGTATCCGTTGCAAGCCTTAATGTGTTACTCACAAATATCCATGCAGGACCGCATACATGGCATGTACGTGCCAAAAACAATGCTTTTACTGGTTCCTGGTCTCAGTCCAGAAACTATCAGGTTTATGGAATCCCTTCAGTTCCGGTTCTGATGGCTCCGACAGACGGATCAACAATTCCTTTTAATACCGCCTTCAATTTTACCTGGGGCCAGGTATCCAATGCGACAGGCTACCAGATCCAATTTGACTCGGAGACACCGATTAATGTCTCAGGGACATCTTACAGCAGTTCATTCAACACACCCGGGAACCATACCTGGAAAGTGTTGGCAACCAATGCTGCAGGAAAGAGCGATTGGAGTAACATCAACACATTCTCCCCTGCACTTGACGTCCCTACGCTGAACACACCGGCAAATGATGCCAAATTTAATTCAGGCGCTACGATTGATTTCTCCTGGACCCCTGTAACCGGGGCAACCTCCTATGATATTGAACTAGATGGCGGAACAACCAATGCTACGCTCACCAATGTTGCTGTAACAAATATGAACCTTGTAACAACCATAAGCAGTGCCGGACAGCACACCTGGCATGTTCGTGCGAGACAGAATGCAACAACCGGAACATGGTCAGCATCAGGATCATATACAGTTTATACCATTCCTTCCATCCCGGTTCAGGTCACACCGGCAGAAAATGAGTCACTACCCTGTAATACCTCGTACAATTTCACCTGGAATGCTGTAACCGGAGCAACAGCCTATAAAATTCAGTTTGATGCTGATCTCCCTGTAACTGTAACCGGTACTTCTTATTCCAAATCGTTCAGCACAACAGGTCCGCATACCTGGAAAATTCTGGCGTCAAACAGTGCGGGTGAAAGCGCCTGGAGCAGCGCCCGTCCTTTCAGTGTCGATCTGGGAATACCCAATCTCTCCTCACCGGTAAATGCATTTACCTTTTTTGTGGGTTCATCCATCTCCTTTTCATGGACATCGACTGCTTGTGCAAATTCATATGACATTGAGGTTGACGCCGGAACACCGAGCGCTTCATTAATGAATGTTATAGGGAACAGCGTGAATCTGCAAACAGATGGGACAAGTGTAGGGAGCCATACCTGGCACGTCCGGGGCAAACTCAATGCTGCAATTGGACAGTGGTCTGCCACTCAAACCTATTCTGTTTTAGGCCTTCCGGCTGTTCCGGTTCTAAACAGTCCGGCAAATGCTTCGACACTTTACAGTGAGTCTGCATCGGTATTCACCTGGAATGCTGTAGCAAATGCATCCGGATACCAAATTCAGTTTGATACAGAAACTCCGGTAACTGTTACCGGAACAACTTACTCCCGCACTTTCAACACTGCCGGAAACCATACCTGGAAGGTGCTGGCTACCAATGCGGCCGGGAGCAGTGACTGGAGTACAGCGAGAGCATTTACCTATTTCATCGGTTCACCGATCGTACAAACCAGGGTACTGGTTGTCACTCCGGATGAATCCTGGAATTATGGCACAGTGACCGTTAACAATACAAATACCAAAATTTTAAGCCTGCAAAATACCGGCAATGCCGTCCTCAAAGTTACAAGCCTTGCCCTTTCCGGGGCAAATTCCAACCAATACAATATCTCTGATCCATTGATAACAAACTTTGATATCGTACCCGGAGGATCGGTACAGATTTCAATTGGATTCAAGCCTACATCCGAAGGATTACAGAGCGCTTCACTTGTCATTTCAAGCAATGCCGACAATGCCACTCCGTCAAAATCGATATCTCTAAATGGCACAGGTACACTATTACAGACCAAGACGCTATCGGTCAGTCCGGATGTTCTTTACGACTTTGGAAATGTCGTAATAAACGGCACGGCAGATGAAAGCTTCACGGTCCAAAACAATGGTACCGCTTCGTTAAGTATAGCTGCATTGTCTCTTTCAGGAATAAATGCCGATCAATATGCGATTGTCTATCCGCTGATTCCTTCTTTTATGCTATCTCCGGGTGATAACCAGAAAATTACTGTCAGGTTTAGACCGACCGCGACAGGAGCCAAAACGACCAATCTGGTAGTGACCAATAATTCAGATAATGCTTCACCTTCCAAACAAATAACATTGAATGGAACCGGCACAGCTGTGCCGGTAATCGTTCCACCTTTGGTTAGCACCGGTGCAGTATCCGGCATAACATCTTCATCCGCGATCGGAGGGGGCGACGTGTCATCAGACGGAGGGGGAATAGTTACAGCCAAAGGTTTGTGCTGGAGTACAACCATCAACCCGACGATTTCAGATTCCAAAACTTCGGATGGATCCGGAATGGGGGTCTTTACAACCAATCTGACCGGACTCTCTGCTGGTACAACCTATCATATCAGATCTTATGCCACAAACTCTGCAGGGACCTCTTACGGCGCTGACGTACAATTTACAACCCTTGCATTTGCAACCATAACGACCGTTCAGGTGACCTCAATAAATGCTGCAACTGCGGTTAGTGGGGGTAATATCACATCAGATGGTGGTGCAGCCGTGACAGCCCGGGGTGTTTGCTGGGGCACACTATCCAATCCGACTATATCCGATTCCAAAACATCGGATGGTACCGGAACAGGATCCTTTGCAAGTAATCTCACCGGACTCTCTGCAGGCACAATCTACCATGTCAGGTCCTACGCCACAAATTCTGCTGGAACATCGTATGGCGCTGACCTGCAGTTTACCACGCTTGCCATGGCATCCGTCACTACCGTTCCGGTAACCTCCATCACTTCGTCTACCGCGATTGGCGGCGGAAATGTCACCTCGGATGGTGGCGCACCGGTTACGGCCAGAGGGTCATGCTGGAGCACAAAAGCCAACCCAGCTTTATCCGATTCAAAAACTTCGGATGGAACAGGTACAGGAGTCTTTTCAAGTAACCTGACCGGCCTGGTTGCTGGCACGACCTATCATGTCAGAAGCTATGCAACCAATGCTGTGGGTACATCTTACGGAGCGGATCTTATCTTCGTTACTCCCGCACCGGCAACCGTTACAACAGTATCTGTCTTAACCACATCTTCATCCGCTGCATTAGGCAAAGGGGATATTACCTCCGACGGAGGCGCCCAAATCATCCAGAAAGGGCTCTGCTGGTCATTAGCGGCCAATCCCACAATTTCCGACGCCAAAACAACCGATGGAACCGGAACCGGCTCATTCTCTGATCTGATTTCCGGGTTGAGTCCCGGAACGACTTACAATGTCAGGGCTTATGCCACCAATTCGGCAGGAACCTCATATGGTGCAAATATCCAGTTCACGACCTATTCACTTGCAACTGTGGTTTCCATATCTGCCACAGCGTCCGAAAATCCTTCAACAACAGCCACCGGCAAAGGAAATGTGACTTCGGATGGTGGGACAACCGTTACGGAAAAGGGCTTCTGCTGGGGACTCTCCGCCAATCCAACCGTAGGAGATGCAAGAACTACAGAGGGTACCGGCATTGGCAATTTCTCCGACATAATTACCGGCTTAACACCCGGAACCACTTATCATGTACGGGCATATGCCATCAATGCAGTCGGAACCTCTTACGGGGCAGACCTTTCTTTCATCACGTCGGTCAACAATGGTGTTTACAACATCACTGATTTTTACCAGATATATCCAAACCCTTCTCGTGGCAATATTACCATAAAAAGCAAAGAGGATATTCCGTTCGAAATGACAATTTATACACCGGAGGGTAACCTGCTTGGAGAAAGCAAACTAACAAACCAAATAACCAATATGGATTTGAATTTGCCAAAAGGGGTTTACCTCGTTGTTCTGAAGAGTGGTAAGGCGACGGGATCTTACCGGTTAATAATTTTATAAATAATATTCTCATGAGAATAATTTCCATCATCCTGTTAACGGTCATTTTCCTAACTGTTTTCACAGATCAGGTTGCTTTTTCGCAAAGTACTGTCACGGGTCAGGATTTTAAATATAATCCAATTACTACTTCTGTCCCCTTTTTGAATATTACCGCTGACTCCAGACACGGCGCCATGGGAGATGTTGGTGTTGCCACCTCTCCCGATGCAAGCGCCCAATATTGGAATGCTTCAAAATTGGCGTTTGCCAAAGACAGTTTTGGCATTTCCTTATCTTATATTCCCTGGTTAAGACAACTGGTCAGGGACATGAACCTGGCATACCTCTCTTCTTTCTACCGACTGGACAATTACCAGACAATCGGGGCGTCACTTCGCTATTTTTCAATGGGTGAAATTATGCTGACCGATCAGAATGGCACCAACATTGCCAATGTTCGTCCGAATGAGTTCGCGATTGATATCAGTTATGCCAGAAAACTTTCGGATCATTTTTCGGGAGCGGTGGAGCTCAGATACATACATTCTGATCTCTCCGGCGGCATTGGCCCTGAAAGCTACAAACCGGGATCGGCCTTTGCGAGTGATGTAAGTTTTTACTACATCAAAACTGTCAATAACGGTAATTCTGGCCAAACCATTTCGGCTGGTATCAACCTTTCAAATATCGGTTCCAAGATATCTTATGATGAGGGTAAAAACAAGGAGTTAATCCCTGCCAATCTCAGAATTGGATCAACCTTAACCAAAGAGTTTGATCAGGACAATATGTTTTCAGTTTCGTTGGACTTCAATAAACTGTTGGTTCCGACACCGCAAATTTCAGCCATTGGTGGAGGATCAGGAGTGGTCATTTCTGACAACCGTACCGACCAAACCGCCATCAGCTCCATCTTCAGCTCCTTTTCTGATGCCCCGGGAGGCTTTCAGGAAGAGCTGAAGGAAATCAGGATTTCGACAGGTTTTGAATACTGGTACCACCATCAGTTCGCTGTCCGCGGAGGCTATTTTCACGAAAACGAATACAAAGGAAACAGGAAATTCTTTTCTGCAGGATTGGGTGTCAAGATGAATATTTGTGCCATAGATTTCGCTTATCTTATTCCAACACAACGGAATAATCCATTGGCCAACACCGTTCGCTTTACCCTTATTTTTGATCTGAAATCCTTTGGCAGGAAAAAAGCATCCCCGGGGAGCGTTCCTGTAGTACCAGGAAATGCCAATGCAGCTCCGGCATCGTCCAATTAATTGCACCCTGATAAATACATTTACCATATTCTATTCAGGATCATCTTTTTAAAAAATAATTCCGAGTTGCTGGTAAGGTAAATGGAACAATCGTGGCTTAACCCTTTGGTCGTTCTGATTCTTTAATGCTCCTATAGGCCTCTTTTAATTCTTCACAAGCATGCAAACAAACCTTTTCTACCTGCCTGACCAATTCGGGTAATTCGTCTGTATTTTGTTGTATTCCTGCATCTTCCTGGATTTTTCTGGCTATGTTCTCAAAATTTGAACTGATACCCATAATCGCAAAAGAGGGAATCAATTTGTGTACCGCTTTGTGCAACAAATTCCAATCATGATCTTGTAAACTTTGTTTTATTGAACTTATCAAGACAGGTGTTTGTTCCAGGTATATTGAGATCATTTCCATTATAAGGATGGATTCTGACTTTGTGCGGTGCCTTAAATAAGTCAGGTCCGTGTATTTTGTTTTTTCATCTGCTGACTTATCCTGAATATCTTCCTTAATAATTAGGACATTCTGTTTTTCAGAAAATGGTTTTGATGGAGCGGATTTATTCAAAAGTCCAACCATTTTACTGTACAACGACCGCTCTTCAACAGGCTTTGAAAGATAATCATTCATGCCAACCGCTTCACATTTTTTTAAATCCACCGTAGTCACATCAGCCGTTAAGGCGATAATTGGTATTTTAGAATGCATCGTATTGCGGATGTATTCTGTTGCTTCAAATCCATTCATCTCAGGCATGTGTAAATCCATCAAAACAATATCGTAGGATTTCGCCTGTAGTTTTTCAATAGCTATTTTCCCATTGGAAGCAATATCACATTCAAATCCAAAATCATCCAAAATAGTTTTCATCAGCAGCTGATTGAGAGAAATGTCTTCAACCACCAATGCTTTTACATTTTTAGGCTTAATTTCTAATCCTACTTTTTCTGCTTCTGTGATCAATATAGCTTTTGTTTTTAGGAAGCTCAGGATAAAACTGAAAGTGGAACCTTTGTCAATCTGGCTTTTTACAGCGATACTTCCTCCTTGCGATTCAACCAATTGTTTTACGATGGCAAGTCCCAAGCCAGTCCCTCCATACATTTTTGAAATGCCGGACGAGGCCTGTTGGAAATTTTCAAATATCTTTTCCAATTTATTTTCAGGAATGCCAATGCCAGTATCCTCAATTCCAAATTCTATCGTTACTTTTTCTTCATCTTCTTTAAGCATACGTACCCTTACCGTAATTTTCCCTCCGGATGTAAATTTGACGGCATTGCTCATAAGGTTCATAATAATTTGACGTAAACGCAAAGAGTCGCCAAGTAAAACCTCCGGAATCCTGTGGTCATATTCCCTTACCAGTTCGGAATTTTTTTCTTGAATTTTTTTCTCAAACAAATGAAGAATGGCCGACACAGATCCCAACATTTTAAAGGGAGTCTGCTCAAAAATCATTTTCCCGGAATCAACTTTTGCCAGATCGAGTATATCGTTGATCAGTTCAATTAAAGTGTCACCGCTAATTTTGATGGCATTTAAATATTCTTTTTGTTTTGCTGATAAATCTGTTCTCAATAAGACTTTGGTAAATCCGATAATTGAATTCATTGGGGTCCGGATTTCGTGACTCATGTTGGACAAAAACTGTTGCTTCGAATTCATCGCTTCTTC
The DNA here is from genome assembly GCA_023228025.1 of Prolixibacteraceae bacterium. Taxonomy (GTDB): domain Bacteria; phylum Bacteroidota; class Bacteroidia; order Bacteroidales; family Prolixibacteraceae; genus CAINVV01. The sequence continues at coordinate 53,582 of JALOCD010000009.1, forward strand.
AGCAATTAATGTTTTCTTCTCAGCATTAATTTTTGCTTTAATCAACTCCTCCTTTGCAATTACATGAGTGGTAACTTCATACGCAATCATGGTGACACCCGAAATAGTTTCATCTGCTTCCTGATAAGGCTGATAAACCATATTGAAATAAACATTCTCCAATTTTCCATTGCGCACCAATGGCATGAAAAATTCGTGTCCCTGAAAAGGAATACCTGTCTTAAAAACATTATCAAGCAGGGCAGGCACTGGTCCATCTTTGATTTCCGGTAATATTTTAAACAGGGATTTACCTTCAATACGTTTGCCTTTCCCCCAGATTTCTTTGATACTATCATTGGCCAAGGAGATCACCATCTCTTTCCCCTTCAATATCGCAAAGGCAAAGGGAGAATGCATGAGCATCATGTTGTAACGTTTGTTGCTGTCTTCGATGAGTTTCAGCGCTTTCTTTTCTACTTCAAGCTGCTTTTCAAGGGACTTGGTCTCTTTTACCTGAAGTTCGATTGCTAAATTCCTTACCTCAGTAATGTCAATAATGGTAAGTACAATTAACTCTTCGTTTTTACTCTGCTGAATAATTCGATGTGCATTTAGCAGCATGATTCTGCGTCCAATAACAGGGAATGTATGTTCCACTTCAAAATTGTGAAAGCGAATATTTTTGGGAACGATCTCTTCGAGCAGTTCGCGCAAACGTGGGATGTTCCACTGATTATTTCCCAAATTATACAAGGATACTCCTATGCACTCTTCTTCCGTTACATGAAATATTTTATAGAATGCTTTGTTGGCAGATTTAATTCGTATCTCTTTGTCAAGGATGAGCATAGGCTCCTGAACCGTGGACAGAATGGCTTCGTAATAATTATACAATTCTTCTACCTGTTGGTTGCGTGCCAGTAACTCATAATTGCTGGTGGTAAGCTCTTCGTTGGTTGACTCAATTTCTTCTTTTGAAGTTTCCAATTCTTCATTCAGGCTTTGTAACTCTTCATTGCTGGAAACAATTTCCTCATTGGCGCTTTGCAATTCTTCGTAAGCAGCTTCCTGATCATGGATAATAGAACTCATTGCAGAACGGGCTGCGGCCAGTTCTGCTTCCAGTTTCTTTATCCTTCGGCCTTTTGCCAGCGAGTCCATGTTGCCTGTATTATCCGAATGTTCCGGCATTTCCTTTTGATGAACAGTAAAAACGATCATCAGCAAATGGTCTTCGCCTTCTGCACTAAGTGGTACTATTTCAACATTTACTATACTGATCGTACTCCCGTTTTTGTCGGGATTCATTTCGATACCATTTTTGCTAACCGCTTGTTTTGTTCTAATCGCCTGGTGAATTCCATTGCGCAGTTCCAGGGAAATTTCGGGCCGGGCCATTTTTAAAATATTCAATGTCGCTTTCCCTGAGGGGTGTTCTAAAAACATTTCGGTTGACCCTCTGAACATGAGTATTTCCAGATCGTGATTGATAATGACACTGGCAGGCATAAAGCGTTCGAGTAAGGCAGCATCAAAAGCGCTACCAAGATTACCCTGTGGGGATACAGCTGTCTTTTTAGGGAGAATTGTTGGAACCCTATTTGCCGGGGATACCGTAGCCGGAGAACTCAATGGTGAAATATCCGGAATCCTGAAGGCGCCAGAATTTTTTTTCCGTGAAAAGATCTTGAACTTTTTATTCAACGGAGTGAATAAATCTGAATAGGTTCCGATGGTTTCAGATTTGCCAAGCATCAGATATCCACCCTCATTTAAAGCATAATGAAAAGTGGAAAGCGCTTTTTTTTGGGCTGAATTGTCGAGATAGATGAGCAGGTTACGGCAACTGATAAAATCCATACGGGAAAAGGGAGGGTCTCTCAAAATATTGTGCTGGGCAAAAACACAAACATCGCGAAGTGCTTTGGATATGCGATACTTTTCCTTCGACTTGATGAAAAATTGTTGAAGCCGTTTGGGCGAAACATTTTTTAGTTGTTGGACTGAATACTCTCCAACACGGGCATCATTGATTGCCGTTGGGCTAAGGTCAGATGCAAAAATCTGAAATGGAATTTTGTAGTTGCTTTTCTCATGTAACTCAAGCAAAATCATTGCAATGGAATAAACTTCCTCACCTGTGGCACAAGCGGCTACCCAGATTCGCAATGTCTCATCCTGGGTTTTGGTTTTTAGCAAACGAGGCAAAACCGTTTTCTTTAAAAGTATAAAGGCATCTGTATCCCTGAAAAAACCGGTCACATTGATGAGTAAGTCCTGGTACAACAAATCCACTTCATCATTTGCTTGCCCAAGTAACTCTGCATATTGTTTGATTGTTTTTATTTTATTAATCAACATCCTTCGCAGCATCCGCCTCTTGATGGTGTTCATTTTGTAGTGGCTGAAATCAATATTCTTTTTTTTCAGCAAAAGCTGAAGAATATTTTTCAAATCGGGATTACTGTTTTCTATTGCGTCTTCCGGTACATTTTTAACTTCATGACGCCTGATCAAAGGATGTTTGCTTATCCAGTTTAACTCTGCCGCAATTTCTTTGGGAGATAAAACAAAATCAACCACCCCTTCCTCAATTGCTGAATGAGGCATACTGGTAAACTTTGCCGAGTCATCCTGGGCAAAAGTGATACCGCCTGCTTCCTTTATTTCTTTTAACCCGCGTGTTCCATCGCTTGCACTGCCCGATAACACTACGCCGATAACATTTTCCTTGCGCGCGTCGGCCAATGATGAAAACAGCACATCAATGGACAGGTTGGTCGTCTTGTTTGCAGACCTGGGAATTAATTTTATTGGTATAAGCGCTTAAGCCGCCCATTTTTAATGATTGATTTACAGTTATTTATATATTATAGCAAACGATTTATATGGGTCTATTAGCAAATCATCTCTGTTTTACAATTAAATTTCAAAT
>JALOCD010000010.1 GCA_023228025.1 Prolixibacteraceae bacterium
AATCATCAGACCCGGAAGAAGTGAACCCAGAAAGATGAAACCAAAACGACCTTACTCGATGAACTACAAACGATTATAAATAAACGTTAACTAAACGACATTGAATTACAAATTACGAATTACCATCCCTCCAACCATGAACCTCTGTGTTTTCTCCTCTTCCAGCAACGCCATCCCTGAAATTTATTTCGAGGAAGCCCGAACGTTGGGAAAGCTCATTGGTGAATTGGGCTGGAACCTGATCTATGGTGGGGCAAATGTAGGACTGATGCATGCATGCGCCGAATCTGCCAGGGAAAATGGGTCAAAGAACGTTGGTATTATTCCGGAACTGATCCATGCGCACCGGCTTTCCAATCCAAACGACCACGAGCAGATCATTACACCCAACATGCGGGAACGCAAATACCTGATGCGCAAACGCTCCGACGCTTTCGTGGCCCTTCCCGGCGGTTTTGGCACCCTGGAGGAGATCCTGGAAGTGATCACCTTAAAACAGCTAAATTACCACAACAAAGCCGTCGTATTCATCAACACCAATGGCTATTACGACTCCCTTCTCGAACAATTTGAGAAATCCTACCGGGAAACTTTTGCCAAAGAGAGTTACCGCTCCATGTATTTTGTCGCCTCCAATCCAGAAGAAGCTATTCATTACCTCCGGCAGTACCAGCCTGCCGAACCGCTGGCAAAATGGTTCAATGTCCCGGACAAAGAGAACGAAAACAAAAACTGACATTTTGTCTCACGGCTGCTAACTTCTGATTCCTGACATGTATGGTTATGGGAAACAGGGAAACGGAGATTGGAAGACTAGGAAACTAGGGGACTAAGAGACTTAGGGACAGTAAGATAAGCAACCATCACATTTACTCTTTTAATCTGTGAAAATTTGTGTAATTTGTGGTAAAGAGGGGGTTAATTCTTTTAACCGGTGGTCACTTCGGCGGTTCTAGTTAAAGTTTGTTAATCAGCATTACTTTTGGGTGCTTTTCACGTCTAAAGGGATATAGTTACCTATAGAATGGTACAAAATTTGAAATGTGTATCCTGTAAATCTTAAAAAGTAATTATTTATGAACACAATTAAAAAGAGTGCATCTTACATCGCATTTGCATTTATTGGAGCCGTCATCGCTCTCTCTTTGTATTCACATTTTAATTCGAACGACAAGGGTGTTGTTTTGCAGCAAGAGCCAATTCAGTTAGCAAGCTATTCACAGCCAGTTTCCCTTCCTCAGGCACAGTTACCGGATCTGACACAGGCTGCGGAAAAGAGTGTTTCTGCTGTGGTGCATATCACTACGAAAACAAAAACCAATAGCTATTATTTTGATGGTGGCAACGATATCTTTGAATACTTTTTTGGTCCTCGGGGCAATAGCAGACCGAAACCTCAATTCAGTGAGGCTGCTGGTTCAGGAGTAATTATCAGCGAAGATGGCTATATTGTAACAAATAACCATGTGGTGGATGGAGCACAGGATATCAACGTGATCCTCAACGACAACCGTAAGTTTTCCGCCAAAGTAATTGGCCATGATTCGAATACAGACATCGCATTGGTAAAAATTGATGCCAAAAATCTAACTGTTCTGTCATGGGGAGATTCAGAGGCGCTCAAATTGGGGGAATGGGTATTGGCTGTTGGAAATCCATTTAATTTGACCTCCACAGTGACCGCCGGAATCGTGAGCGCAAAATCGCGAAGTATTAATATCATGGGTGGTCAAATGCCGATAGAGTCCTTTATCCAAACGGATGCGGCTGTGAATCCCGGAAACAGTGGCGGCGCATTGGTCAATAGCCGGGGCGAACTCGTGGGTATTAACACAGCCATTGCTTCACGCACTGGTTCTTATTCAGGTTACTCCTTTGCCATCCCTGCCTCCATTGTCCACAAGGTAGTGGAAGATTTGAGAAAATACGGGGAAGTTCAAAGGGCCTTGTTAGGTGTTGGTATCAAAAATATTGATGACAAATTGGCCAAAGAGGAGAAACTCGACAGAATGGATGGGATCTTTGTTGATGAAGCATTCGATGGCGGGGCAGCCAAATCAGCCGGCATCAAAAAAGGTGATGTTATTGTGGCGCTGAACGCGACAAAAGTCAATTCTGTTGCCCAACTTCAGGAACAAATAGGCAAACACCGCCCTGGAGATCAGATTGTTGTTATGGTAAGAAGAGATGGCGCAGAGAAAGTTTTCAATGTCACCTTAAAAAATACCAAAGGCAATACCTCGATCGTGAAAGAGAGCTTTTCACTGCTTGGCGCCGAATTCGGTGATATCTCCAACAAAGACAGAGAGCGGTTGAACATTGAACAAGGGGTTCAAATTTTGAAGATAACCAGTGGAAAATTGAAAAATGTTGGGGTAAGGGCCGGATTTATCATCACCGACGTAAACAAAATCAGTGTCGGAAGTGTTGAAGATATCAAGCGGATAATCTCACAAAGCAGCGATAATAAACCAGTCCTGATCGAAGGTGTTTACCCGGATGGAAAATGGACCTATTATGTTTTTAATTTAAACGAATAATTCGTATATTTAGACGAAAGATTTAATATTGTTGAAAACAACTTTATTAGTATCTTTGCAGACTTTTAATTGCAGAGCATGAGACAACTAAAAATAACCAAGTCGATCACGAACCGCGAAAGCGCTTCGCTTGACAAATATCTTCAGGAAATTGGTAAAGAAGAACTTATATCAGTTGAAGAAGAAGTTGAGTTGGCGCAACGGATCAAAAAGGGAGACCAGGCGGCGCTTGAAAAATTGACAAGGGCCAACCTCCGGTTTGTGGTTTCTGTTGCCAAACAGTACCAGAATCAAGGATTGAGCCTACCCGACCTGATCAACGAAGGTAATTTGGGGTTGATCAAAGCTGCTGAGAAATTTGACGAAACGAGGGGTTTTAAATTCATCTCGTACGCTGTATGGTGGATTCGCCAATCCATTCTGCAGGCTTTGGCCGAGCAGTCACGTATTGTACGCCTTCCTTTAAACCAGGTGGGTTCGTTGAACAAAATCAACAAAGCCTATTCCAAGTTTGAACAGGAGCACGAACGCAGACCCTCCCCTGAAGAGTTGGCAGACCAGCTGGAACTTCCTGCCGAGAAGGTTGCCGATACGCTTCGCGTTTCCGGACGCCACGTATCTGTGGATGCACCGTTCGTGGATGGTGAAGACAACAGCCTGCTGGATGTTTTGATCAACAACGATTCGCCGAATGCCGACCGGGTTTTGATCGACGAATCCCTCTCACGCGAAATTGAGCGTTCCCTGGCCACCCTTACCGAGCGGGAAGCCGACATCATCCGGATGTTCTTTGGCATTGCCAGCACAGAGATGACACTCGAAGAGATCGGGGAACATTTCGGACTGACCCGCGAACGGGTTCGCCAGATCAAAGAGAAAGCGATCCGCCGTCTTCGTCACACTTCAAGAAGCAAATTGCTAAAAACATATTTGGGCTAAGAAACCCATCAATAGAATTCATAAAAAAAGTTGACTAATAAAAAGTCAACTTTTTTTATGAATGTGATACTATTTTGTTTTCGAAAATCTTACCAATACTGATGCATGAGGTTCAACCGAAACGGTAAATCTATCTGTACAGCCACCTTTGTCTTCTTTGCTCCACAAATCTTTTACCGTATAGTTTCCTGAGACACCAAGTTCTGCCAGTGTTACCGAAATTTCAGAGGTCCCTGCATCATTGGAATTAAAGAAAGCCACGTATATATCTTCAGCTCCGGGTACATCCGCTGTCCAAACAATCAAGCCGCCTTCAGCTTTCAACTGTTTGTTTTTAGCGCTATTCTGGTTCACTGCCAGAACTTCATCATTGGTCAGAAGTGAAAGGGTGAACGCATCGTTGGTGGGCAAGTCGCCACCAAACATCATCGGTGAACGCACCATAGCCCAAAGATTCATCACTGAATATTGTTCAGGCTTGGATAAACCACTCATTCGGTCAGTGCCACGTTCGCCTCGTATGGCAATGTGTCCCAGAGGAAGCATGTCAGCATCCGCCCAGTGACCTTCGCCAATGTATGGGGCCCAATCGGCACACCGTTTAAACATCGGTTTCATATAGATAGCCCAATTGTCCCAGAAATCGTTGTAGATGCGCCACATGTTGGCGTGATTTACAATATGATCTGCTCTTTCGAGCGGAGTTGGACCAGGCGAAGTCGAGAAAACCATCGGACGACCACTTTGGTCAATCGCTTTGCGGATCATAGCGATCTCACCGTGGTGGTATGGCCTTGATAAGTCGTCAACTTTCACATAATCAACACCCCATGATGCATAAAGATTGAAAATTGAATTGTAATAGTCCTGAGCGCCGGTTTTCAATGTATCAATGGTGTACATATCGTGCAGCCATTTACATTGAAGCGAATCTGAATAAATATCGGAGGCTTTCAAATCAGTTCCCTTGACCGGACTTCCCTTCTTTACTGCTTCAATGGGAACACCTCGCATCAGGTGAATCCCGAATTTCAGCCCTTTTGAATGAACATAGTCGGCCAAGGGTTTGAACCCCTTTCCATCGGCTGCCGAAGGGAATTTGTTTAATGCCGGTGTGAATCGGCCAAATTCATCCATCGTATAGATTGGATCCTTTTCGTTGTATCCACCTGCCTTATCGTTTTGAATAAACCAGCGAATATCAACAAGAATGTATTCCCACCCATGCTGCTTCAGTTTTTCAGCCATGTAATCAACATTTGCTTTTACTTCGGCTTCAGTGACCGTTGGTCCGTAACAATCCCAACTACTCCATCCCATTGGAGGCGTTTTGGCAAATTGCCAGAATGATTTGTCCTGATTTTCTGCAGTTGTTTTAGCCCTTTTTTCCGCACATGATACAGCCAGAAATCCTACCAGCGCTATCATTAAAAATTTAGTTTTGTTGCTCATTTCAGAAAACAATTAAATTATTGATTGAGTGTATTGCGGAATTCGATGAAAGTAGAAATAGTACCGGAACATACAGTCTCCTGTTCCATGAAGTTTCTGAATGGTCGGTCCCCGTAAATTCCATGGTCAGCCAATGGGCCGCATCATAACCCTTCCTCTTCATCAAATCATCAATCTTGACTTGATACGGTTTATAATAAGCATCCAAAGTTAAACTCCCGTAGTCAAAATAGATCTTCCTGGTATTTGCCTTTGGAAGATTTTTCTCAAGATAGTCCCTGAATTTGGAGGCAACTTCTACATCTGTTTTCTCATTGATAAGGTTCGGGGCAGCAAGGGGAGTGTGAGTGGAAAGGCAGGCTGCCCCTCCGAACACATTGGGATATTCGCACAGGGCATAAGCAGAAATTAACCCACCCATGCTGGAGCCCATGATAAAGGTATTACTGGCGTCTGTATATTTTACATTGGCACTGTAACCTTCAGGCAACCAAACATCCACATTTCTGGAAGTCACGAATCTTGACTGAAAATTTTCGATGCGTACAATACTTCCTGATGATACTTTTGGAAGGGTTTGCCCATACGTAAATTGAAAAGAAATGATTATCAGTAAGAAACAAATTCTAATTTTCATCAATTTTGGATCTTAGAATGGTATAAATATACGAATCAACTATGATAATACCCACATTCAATCTCATCGAATTCCATTTGGCAAGCTCTCTTATCGACGATTTAGTACAACAAATTATTCATTGAATTTTGATTTCATTATTTGGTTAACTTAACAATGCATTAAAATATTTGGTAAAATTGGTGCAACACCATAAATGACAAGAATTTACAAAATATTGATTGTTGTAATGTTGATCGGATTCACCACTTGCAGCAAGGTGAATGAAGCCTACAAGTCAAAAGGCGTAATCACCGGACAGGATTTCAGAATGTGCGCTTGTTGCGGAGGATGGATCATTACTATCGAAGGCGAAAATTATCTGTTCGATTCAATACCGGCCAATTCGGGTTTTGTTTTGGAAAAAGAACCTTTGCCCATTTCAGTGCAATTGGATTGGCAGCTGACTTCCGGTGGCTGCCCCAGTAACCGGATAACCATACAGCGGATCAAAAAGAATTAATCGTACAATCATTTAAACAGATCGCTAATCGGCTTTACCTTTCTACAGCTGGTGCAGATTTGCAATCTGCACCCCGTAATTACGGATCTGAGATCCGTTTCAATACTTTCCATCCCTACAAGCTTATAATGCAACTGTCGGAACCGGCGAACGAGCTCATCGAGATTACAAATCCCTTATTAAATGGTGCAGATTGCAAATTTGCACCAGCCGCAGTGAATTAGTTCCTTAAAGAACAATCTAGAACAAAAGATTTTAATGTTTTCCCATTCTTGGAGAGTCGATTGGCTTCATTTTCAAACGATATTTTTGCCTCTGCAATCGTCTTAGAGCCTGTCTTATTTTGTTGTTTGTAAGCATCACAATCATACCAGCATACTAAATAAAGTCCATGAATAGTGTTGCCAATTTTCAAATATCTATTTGCCAATTGTTTTTCCATATTCGTATTTACACTTTCATTGTTAGACCCCTTCACTTCAATAATAACACTAAAGGATTCTTTTGTTTTTGAATGAGTATAAGAAACATAAATGTCCGTTTTTTCTCCTGGCAACCCATTATCAACATAGTTTGGTTTTCGTAATTGAACCTCGCGATACGTTGAAATACCATTTGTTTTTAATTCAGATTTTAAATGATGATGCAAAAAATCAGATAATACCTCTTCTTTTTTAGGAGTGGATTTCCCTTTTTTAGATGAAACTTCTTCCCATATTAGTGATGATAATGCATTGTCTCCCTGAAGTATTATTTCGAATCGCTTTAATGAATCAATAATGAGATACAATAAATCGTCGGAATTTAATATCACCCTCGAATTACTTCGGGTTGTTAATACTAATAGATCATTGGGATTCAATGGTTCCCAATTGCTTCTTCGGAAATTTTTTCTCGCCTCGACCAAATAGAATTTTGCATTTAATTCTGGTTTTTCATTTTGAATGAACTCCATTACTTCAATTGCTTCTTTTGTTCCTTGTTGAGTTAGATGCCTCAGGATTTGATCCCTGAAATTACCAACACTTTCTCGTTGCCCAACCACATGTGCACCTTCAAAAATTGGATCTTCTACTTTAGGAAAGTTATCGGATAACCACAAAATTAATTTTGCAGCTTGCATTTCTGTTATTCTCTGCAATATTGGGATCATTGCCACAACATGGGTATCAACAAATGATAAGAAAAATTCTTTTCCAAAAATAACATCCGATTCTACTTCTGACATAATGAAATCCCAATCATCGTGATTACAAAAACTTGCAAGTGATTTTGCCAATTCAATTCTTAATAAACCGGAATTTTCTTTAATTGCCTTTTTGACAGATTTGAATGCTTTAGGATTTCCCTTTTCAAGTAGAAAATTGTATATGTAATTTTGTGCCAGTGGCTTTAATGTTCCATCTTCAACTTTTTTTAATAAAGCATCCTGCATCTTTGTATCCATGCATCCATCTACTTTGTATAAAATGAAAAGATGTGGATTATCCTCTTTGTTTCTATTCTCTATAATGGCAATTAAGACTTCAATAATTTCATCGGGTATTTGTTTATAAGCTGTTTCAATAATTTTTTGATAAGTTTTATCCGATCCTGAAATACCATATGATTCGGGGAAGTCTAATAATATATAAACCCATTTCTTCCAAAAATCATTTCTTAGTTTCTCAATAAAAGAAGGATCAAACTTCTGTAATAAAATCAATGATTTATAACCTGCGGCTGCAGGACGATAAAACGTGTTTGATCCAAACCATTCCGTCTTATTTTCATCAAATATCTCAATATAAATCTTTGCCAAGCCAATAATCCGTTGCTTTACAGGTTCATTAATAATATCCCATCCTGGCAAAGTTGTTACATCAGATTTAAACTCATCACCATAGCGCAAACTTGATTCAGTAAGGGTTAAATCCATGAAAAGCTGATACCATGAACTTATACTTTTGTTTTTTTCAAATTCTTCGATATTTCTAATTATTTTATTATAGACATTATTTTTTACTGTTTCTTCATTTCGTTTTCTTTCTTCAGCTTTTTTCTTCCATTTGATTTGATCTAACCACAAATCTTTTAATTTTTTAGCTTCAGGAGAATCAAGCTCAACCGATTCAATGCTTGATCTAAATTCTTTTTCCAATTCTGGATGATCTTTAATATTAGTAAGAAGTTGGTCTATTTCTTTTGCACTAGTCAGCCAAAAATAGTTCAGAATCTTTGCCAACTTGGATTTTACTTCTGAATTATCTTCTTTTAAAAGCAAATTAAGAATATTCTCAAAATCCAGATCTTTTATTAGCTCGCTGTTACTATGCATCAAATGAATCTTTTCAACATCAATTTTTTGCACAATTTTGATTAAAACATCAAGCCTTTTTTGACCATCAATTATCAATTGGGGCCATTCTGTTGAGAACCTACCGGGCAATGGGAATATGGTTTCGTAATTATTCATTCTCTCCAACAATACATCGATAAATAATTCAAGGTTCTCAATTGAATAAAAATTATTCCACGAACTATAAATGATAATCTTTTCTAATTCCTCAAATTCATAATGCTTATCTTTTGACCCTGAACAATAATCTAATACCCATTTTAATCCTTCCTCTATATCACTTATTGTAATTTCACCTTCTAAAAAATACAAAAAGAATACATAGCTACCAGAATAATTACTTCTCTTTGGTGGTGTTAAAATTTTAAAGATCTCTTTAGTCGTTAATAGATCTGGCCATAATGCACGTAAAGTATTTCCTTTTATTTCGTCATTATCATCTTCTTCTTGAGGTTCTATGGCTAATGGTATTAGTCGTTTTTTATTTTCTTCACTGCCAAGTTTTATAAGAGCATGAATGACATTGCTTCTGGTTGTAATATCATCAGATTTGTCTAATGCAATTTTTAAGAAAACATCATTTAATCCTGTCAATTCGCATTCCTCCGCAATGTCAATAGCCGACCTTCTTGCTAAAAAATACGTTTTTTGATTTTCTATGTATGGCTTTAGTTGATTAAGCAGATTCGGATGATTAAGCTTTTTATAATATGTTCTAAGCCCCCAATCCATATCATCAATACTATTTTCATTAAACTTATTTAATAGGGACTCGACTAATCTTACTTTCTTTAAATTATCAAGAAAATCAATATCTCCATAAAGTAAGTTTTGAGGATCATTGTTTATCGCGTAATCTGTCATATTTTCAGACAGATGGCTCAACCAAGAAGCAACACCTTTTACTTGAGGTATAATTTTCCCTTCAGAATCGCTTGAAATTGTGATTAATGATTTTATTTGCTCAATTTCTAAATGATGATTTGCAATAAATTTTGCAGCTAAATATTCAGCATAAGCTAAATGCGAAAAACCAAAACGCAAATTTCCTCTGCTTGAAAATAGAGCCGTTTGAATGATTGTCTCTTTTAAATCATTTTGAGTAAAATTAAAAGTAAAGTTGTCGGCGATTTCTTCTCCTTCTAACAAAATATCCAGGGTGATGGCATTCTCTTCTGTAATACCAGGATTATTTAAGTCCACATAGGATTTGTTACAAAAAATCAGAATTGCAGCAATTCTCGATGCTAAAGCAATTCTTCTTTCAGGTGAATTATGAGTAGAGGAATAAGTTAATGTTCGATCATAATTGGGTTCGGTGCAAAGAATTTTGCATCCATTGTGAAATAGTTCTGCTCTTGTTGAAGGGAATTGGTTATTTAATTTATAATCCTGAAGTAAAAATTCCAGTGTTAATGGATTAATTGCTAGAGGCTGAACACTTTTTTTAATTACCTCACTGAAAAAGGATTCTGTGGTAATTCCTGATAATTGAACTGCAATTTCAACCTCTTTTTTTCGAAGCGGAGCAAGTACATAAATAGCGACTTTATCTTCTCCAAAATAAAGTTCAAAAAAGGAGGTTAAAGAATCAGTCCAATATCCGGTTCTACAAGCTATTCTAAGTGATATCCTTGCTGACAGATCTTCAAATTGCTTTAATTGAACTTTTATAATTGAAGTTAACTTTTTTATTTCCAGTAAGCATTCGTCGTAACTATCAAGAAATATTATTAGTTCATCTTCCGACTTTAACCAGTCGTTAATTTCAATTGACCGGAATATTTCATTGATCAATCTGTTTTCATCACTATACTCATTTAAATCTTTATAAACAAGGTATTTGTATTTTGATCGTTCTTTCAAAGATTTAAACTCAGATTGTAGTGTCATTGATTTTCCAATTCCAGGTTCCCCTAAGAGTATAAGGCATTGAATATTATCAATCTGATCAAATGAAACAGCAGTAGTCGTTTTAAAATACTTGTTTTTTAACTCTGGGTCAAACAGAAATCCACTATCATCTAATACCATTGTATCTTCTGGCTTATACCAGAATCTTTTCCAGTTGTACGTTTGATTCATCTTCTTCCTATATTTAAAAAATTGACAAGTCGGACTCTTGAGGAATTTATTCTGACTAAATCAAAATAACTCTTCAATTCCGTGAATTAGATATTTCGTATTAGATACTGTCGTTTAAATTGACATCTTTTCTTTGGAAATCATAAATATACAAAGTTCTACACCTCAATAGTCACATTGTTAAAAACTTCCTTGTTTATGTAGAAATTATTGTATTGGCCTTTATTTAATCTGAATTGAAAATCTTTTCTGATTTATCCTTTTAGGGATATCAATTGATGGGGAGCAATCGTTAACCCGGCTGGTACAGAATTGCAATCTGCACCTCTTAACTGCGGATCCGTGATCCGTTCAAATAGCTAAACTGATGCAAATACTATTAACCCGTTTTGCCTGAACAACGGTATGTCGAACGGGGAAGTATAGCTATATTATTGGTATTAAAAATCCCGGGCTGAATGGTGCAGATTGCAAATCAGCACCAGCGACATCTGCACCAGTGGCGTTCGTGTAATTCGTTCAAATTCGTGAGATTCGTATTGCCTACAGGCATTAAGGAAACAACTCCCCAATCACCTTCCTCCCACTCTCTGTTCTGAAGTTTAAATCTACAAATCTTTGGACACCTTCCGGGGAAACCTGATCTTCCACAGAATTCACTAGAAAATCAGCTTCGACCAAAAGTTGAAAATCAACATCGTCAATGGCCGAAAAGGTGTGGTGCTTGCTGATGATAAAACAAACCCTGTCAACAACTTCCGGGCTAACAGAAATAGATTCAAGAATCTCTCTTGCTATCGGTGGACCCTCCTGTTCCTGCAACTTTCCATCGCAATAGCCAAATTTTGCTTCCGACACATGAATGCCGATGTCGTGCAAAATGGCCGTCAGCTCAAGCACGTACTGCTTCGCAGTATCCAAACCCTCCAGGCGACCCAATAGTTGGGCATATCCAAACACCTTGAGCGAATGCTCTATTCTTTTCTGATCCCCCCTGTTTCGCCGGATCATCTCCTGCAAAACAACTGCAACCTTCTTATCCATTTTTCCGCTCTTTTAACAATTTTTGCATGGCAAACATCTCATCTCGCAACCTGGCAGCTTCAATAAAATCAAGCTCTTTGGCAGCTTTCTCCATCTCCTTTTTCGTCTTCAGGATCGCCTGTTCCAGCGCCTCCGGTTTCAGATAGGCCAAAACGGGATCCGCGGCATAGTCAACAGTTTCGGGCGGCAGATATGGTTGTGGTCCGGCTGTTTTGGAGGCCCTGTATTCCAGTCCGATGATCTCCCTGGTAGGTTTGATGATGGCTGTCGGCGTAATGCCATTGGCCAGGTTGTATTCGTGCTGCTTGTTTCTCCTGTAATTCGAAGAGTCGATCGTTCTTTGCATCGAATCGGTGATCTTGTCAGCATACATCAGCACCCTTCCATTCAAGTTTCTCGCGGCACGGCCTGCCGTTTGCGTCAGCGAACGTTCCGAACGAAGGAATCCCTCCTTGTCCGCATCCAAAATGGCAACCAGCGAAACTTCAGGCAGGTCAAGCCCTTCACGTAGCAAGTTGATGCCCACCAACACATCAAAACTCCCCTTCCTAAGCTCCTCCATGATCTCTACCCGCTCCATGGTATCCACATCCGAGTGAATGTAACGGCATTTGATGTTGATGCGGTCAAAGTATTTGGAAAGCTCCTCAGCCATCCTTTTGGTCAGGGTGGTGACCAGAATCCGCTCATTCTTTTCTACCCGTAGATGTATCTCGTGAATCAGGTCATCGATCTGGTTGTGCGCCGGCCGTACCTCAATGATTGGATCAAGCAGCCCTGTCGGCCGGATAATCTGCTCCACAATGACCCCCTCACTTTTCTGAAGCTCATAGTCGGCAGGGGTGGCACTGACAAAAACCATCTGTGTTGCTACCGCCTCGAATTCGTCGAATTTCAAAGGCCGGTTGTCAATGGCGGCCGGTAGCCGGAAGCCATAATCCACCAAGGTGGTTTTTCTTGATCTGTCACCACCATACATCGCGCGGAT
The DNA here is from genome assembly GCA_023228025.1 of Prolixibacteraceae bacterium. Classification (GTDB taxonomy): domain Bacteria; phylum Bacteroidota; class Bacteroidia; order Bacteroidales; family Prolixibacteraceae; genus CAINVV01. The sequence continues at coordinate 12,526 of JALOCD010000010.1, forward strand.
TTGAGGCATGGTGACATGGCTCTCATCGATGATCATCAAAAAATCGTCGGGAAAGAAATCGAGCAGACAGAAGGGACGCGATCCAGGTACTCGTCCATCAAAATACCGGGAGTAGTTTTCAATACCCGGACAATACCCCAGCTCCCGGATCATCTCCAGATCGTAGTTGACCCGGTCTTCAATCCGCTTCGCTTCGGCATGCTTGCCACCCTCTTTGAAAAAATCAATCTGCCTTACCAGATCATCCTGAATCTGCCGGATGGCCGATTTTGTCCGCTCCTTGGTGGTCACAAAAATATTGGCCGGATAGACCGAGTAGTGTTCATGCGTTTGAAGCAGTGCACCAGTTTCCGGATTAAACGTTGAGATCTCCTCAACTTCATCTCCAAAAAACTGAATCCGTACCGCATCATCCGCATAGGCCGGAAATATATCGACAGAATCACCTTTGACCCTGAAATTACCCCGCTGAAAATCAACATCTGTTCTTGAGTACATGGCATCAACCAGTTTGCGGAGCATCACATTCCGACCCAATTGCTCCCCCACTTTGACGTTGGTCACGTTGGCATGAAAGTCGTCCGGATTACCTATTCCATAAATACAGGAGACGGATGAGACAACCACAATATCCCTTCTGCCTGACAAAAGGGAGGAGGTGGCAGCCAGCCTCAGCTTTTCGATCTCCTTGTTGATGGCAAGATCCTTCTCGATAAACGTATCCGTCACCGGAAGATAGGCCTCGGGCTGGTAATAATCGTAGTAGGAGACAAAATATTGTACCGCATTCTCCGGAAAGAACTGTTTCATTTCACCATAAAGCTGGGCGGCAAGGGTCTTGTTGTGACTGAGGATCAGGGTTGGTTTCTTGACCTGCTCTATCACATTGGCCATTGTAAAAGTCTTCCCCGATCCGGTCACCCCCAACAACGTCTGGTAAGGGACACCCGAAAGGATACCCTCACTCAGCTGAGCGATCGCCTGTGGCTGATCACCGGTAGGAATGAAGTCGGCGGTTATCTTGAAGTTCATTGTTTCTATTTCATAAGGATAAAGTAAAAAGTATAAAGTAAAGAACGCAGCGATCGTGATTCCAGTCAATGATCAAATAATATTTTTAAATCAAATCAAGCCCATCGTGCGGGGCTCACTTTATCCTTTTAACTTTATCCTTTATCCTTATTTTATACTTTCAGCGTATAAAATGGAGTTACATCCGTCGCCATCATCCCTGCCGTTTCTGCAGCCCTGATTCCGAGTGGGCTATCTTCAAACACCTGACAATATTCGGGATCTACTCCAATAAGCTCGGCGGCTTTTAAAAATGTATCGGGATGGGGTTTGTGGTTTTCGACATCTTCTGCCGTTACAATGTGCTCAAAACTGTCAAGCACACCGGCAAGTTCCAATGTTTTTTTCGCATAGAACCTGGTGCCGCCTGTTCCACACGCCATGGGAAGCTTCCCTGTGTACTCCCGGATGATTTTTATCACCGGCTTAATTGGTTCGGCTTTGTATATATTCTGAAGAAAGTGATACTCCTTTTTATCGGCAAACTCCTGCGGATCAAAATCCAACCCAAATTTCTCCTTAAGCAGCACACTCGTCTGAAAGGCAGGAATCCCGCTCAAGCTATAGAAAAGCTCGGAGGTTATTTCAAAACCATATTCAGCAGCAGTCTCCTGATAAGCAATAAGATGGATCGGCATGGTGTCAGAAATTGTACCATCGATGTCAAATATTAAACCTTTGGCCTTGGGGTCGACTGTTAACTCTTGAATTTTTATCATCTGATCAACTCGTTTTGGGCAAAAATAACGAAATAGCCATGCATAAACAATCTCGATACGAAATGATCATGATTATTAAACATGGCTATTCCATCCGGCAACTATAAAATAAACGACTTTCAGGATAATTTGCTAATTTGCATCTTCAAAATCAACAACCCGTTTAAACTTTTTTAGCCATGCCAAATCACGAACTTTATCTTCCAATGCTCATTCCGCTGTGGATGATTTTTATTGGTATAGTATTGGTAGTCATCGGATTTGTTGATAAAAAATCAACTTTCACCTATTTGGGCTGGAGCATGTTCATTCTGGTTGGATTGATCTCTCTTTTTTACAACTTATTTCAGATTAACCCGGTCTCTTACCAGGAAAACAGTCAAATGAGAGAAACAGCCACAATTTTGGTCAAAGCAGGCTATTTGAATTTAGCAGGCGCTGCACTTTCTTTGTGTTCCCTATTGTATTTTCGTTACAAAAACAGAAGATACCTGTTGATGGCCGTTCTGACCATCCTCTTCTTTGCCATCCAGTTTTTTCAGTACTACAGCCTGATTCAGAAACCTAAGTAATGATTCAACGTATTTTAAACATAAAATAACAATTTATGGCTAACGATATCAATGGTTTTTGGGAGATCTTGAAGATCACACTACCTGCTTTGATCGTCTTCGTCACCGCCTATTTTCTCTTCCGCGATATGCTCGAAAATGACAAGCGCCGTCGGGAGTTCGAATTCAGGGTACTGCATACCAAGGAGATGACCCCAGTAAAACTTCAGGCTTACGAACGGCTCACACTTTTCCTCGAAAGAATTACGCCCGAATCCATGATGATCAGGCATTCCCCTCAGGATTTAACGGCAGGGCAGTACCACCAAATCCTGCTTACCACAATCCGGCAGGAGTTTGAACACAATCTTTCCCAGCAGATCTATGTTTCTCCCATTCTTTGGGAGACCATTCGGGGCGCTAAGGAGAAGTTGGTCACGATCATTAATCGTTCGGCAGAGGAGGTGGATCCCAAAGTGGCTGGTTATGAGCTGAGTAAAAAAATCTTCAGCAATTACCAGGACGAAGATCCTTCTCCGGTGGCCCTTGCCTTGTCTGATCTCAAAAAAGAGGTTGGGAAATTTTTGTGACAAAATGGTATTGTTCACGCAAAGAACGCAAAGGAAGACGCAGAGAACGCAGAAATATACACACTCAATCTTCTTTGCGACCTTCGCGTCTTCCTTTGCGTTCTTTGCGTGAACTTTTTTATCAACTAATTATCATTAAGCAATTTACATTTTAAGCATCCTTTAATCGTCAATGATATGGATTCCAGATATATTACCAAAACTATCAACCTGCACACCGGCGACCCGGAAGAGAAAAGAACCGAAATCCTAAGTTATTTTAAGAAAACCTACAGTCTGGATGAACATCTTTTTGAGGTATTTGCCGATACCTCTGCCATGTACCGTACTGCAGACCCTCTGCGCCATCCGTTGATTTTCTATTTTGGCCACACGGCAGCATTCTACATCAACAAACTGGTAATTTCAAAAATTCTGGAAACGCGGATCAACCCAAAATTCGAATCGATGTTCGCCATCGGTGTGGATGAAATGTCGTGGGACGACCTCAACCAAAGCAACTACAATTGGCCAACCATTGAGGAGATCAAAAGCTACCGGAAACAAGTCTACGAAATCGTTGTCAATCAAATAGAAACACTTCCCATTCAACTGCCCATCCGTTGGGAAGACCCGATATGGATCATCCTGATGGGCATTGAACATTCCCGCATACACATCGAGACCTCATCGGTTTTGATCCGACAGCTTCCGCTTGAACACCTGAAACCCATTCCAGGTTGGAAAACTTGTTCCTCTGCAGGGGATGCACCTAAGAACAAATTACTGCCGGTCAAAGGAGGAACGGTCACACTCGGTAAACCATTCAATGATCCATATTACGGCTGGGACAATGAATACGGGACCCATCAGGCGGAAGTGGATTCATTTGAAGCCTCCACGTTTCTATGTTCAAACGGAGAGTTCCTTGGATTTATCAGGGATGAGGGCTATCGGAAAGAACACCTGTGGACTGCTGAGGGGTGGAAATGGAAAACATTTGCAAAAGCCGAACACCCTTTGTTTTGGAGAAAAAAAGGGGATGACTATCAATTACGTTTGGTTTTCGAAGAGATCGATATGCCCTGGAACTGGCCGGTTGAGGTCAATTATTTGGAAGCTAAGGCATTCTGTAACTGGAAAACAGAAAAAACAGGATTGCCCATCCGGTTGATGAAGGAGGAGGAGTGGTACATCTTGCATGACGGCGCCAATATTCCCGACCTGCCCGATTGGGAGAGCGCGCCGGGCAACATCAATCTGGAACATTTTCAGAGTCCTTGTCCGGTTAATCAGTTTAAATCAGGCGATTTTTACGATTTGATCGGCAATGTCTGGCAATGGACAGAGACCCCCATTGCCAGCTATGAAGGATTCAAAATCCATCCCTATTACGATGATTTTTCGACGCCTACCTTCGACACCCGCCACAACATGATCAAGGGTGGATCCTGGATTTCTACTGGCAATGAGGCCATCCGGGCTTCCAGGTATGCATTCAGGCGTCATTTTTATCAACATGCCGGCTTTAGGTATGTCTCTTCTTACCAGGAAGTTGTTATCAAAGACGACAACTACGAAACTGATCCGGAGGTTATTCTTTATTGTGAATCGCACTATGGAAGCTCCCCGCTCGGTGTTCCAAACTACCAGAAGGCCATTGCGGATTTCTGCACAAATCTTAAACTTTCCAATCAGCAGCGATGCGCACTCGACCTGGGATGCAAAACAGGCCGGACCACATGGGAGTTGGCCCGCACCTACAACAAGGTAACGGGAGTAGACCTTTCTGCCAGGACCATAAAGGTCGCAACCCAGTTGCAAGAGCAAGGCAGGTTCAATTATATTTTCCCCGAAGAGGGTGAAGTTTGTGATTACCGTCAGGTGACCCTGGAAGATTTTGATTTGAAGTCACTTGTGAGCAAGGTGAAATTTTTGCAGTCCGATTTTGCCAACCTAAAAAATGTCTTCAGCGGCTACGATCTGGTTCTGTTGAACGACATCCTCGACAGGATCTATCAACCCAAAGAGTTGATTTCCATGCTGCATAAGCGGATCAACGAGAATGGCATCCTTGTGATTGCAACCGCCTATGACTGGGATGAAAAATATACCAAACCCGAAAATTGGCTGGGAGGATACCGTAGTTCTGCCGAACCGGTCAGGGGAATTGAAACTTTGGATGAGTTGTTGAAAGAGCATTTCGTCAAAACGGACCAAACTGCTACTATTCCCTCCCTATTTAGGGTCAATAAACGTAAATCAATTTTAAAAGAGGTGGAGGTGACTGTTTGGCAGAAACGCTAAATTATTATTACACAGAGTTTCACAGAGAAGCACAGAGTTACACGGAGAAAAACATGCAAAAAATGCTTTTTGAATTGGGAATGTTCATTGGCCATAACCCTTCAAACTTTTCAAACAATTCAAACCCTTCAAACAATTATAAATCTTTCTCTGTGTAACTCTGTGCTTCTCTGTGTGACTCTGTGTAACCTTTTATTTCAACCAACCTTGCAAAAGTTCAATCGCCCTCTGCTTCAACGGTTCCGGCATATTGGAGATCCGGCTCCTGTGGCTGCCACCAGGCTGATAAATTTTCACCACTCCGGGATTCTTTCCTCCCGTAGCTGCTGAGGCCGACCAGGGATCAACACCTCCATAAATCAGCAGAACTTTGGTTGCTTTGCTCTTCAGGTAGCGGTCGGTCTCCTTACTCATCTCAGGGTCGTAGGGGAATATCTGATTTTTATCCAGAAACAACCGTTCGATATATCCGCTCATATCTTTGGTCTCAATCAATTTTCTAAAAGGCCTTGTATCATATCCATAATAACCCAGCTGCCGGTGCGCTTGAACGAAAAATGGAGCAGTTGCCTTTCCGCTTTCAATGTCGAAATAGCTGCAAGAGCTGATTTTCTGAAAAAAATCAAAAATCACCTTGTCTGTGGCTGTCGTAGCAGGTATCTCTTTGACAGAATGTCCCCACTGCCAAAAAGAGAACGAAAACTCCATCACGGAATAATCGAATATCTCTCTTTCGGGGGCCTTGAAATGATATTTCCTCTCTTTGCAGAGTTGCTCAAACATCGGCATCAGCCTGTCTTTACGCCGAAGTACCTCCATCTGAAACGCGATAACCATTTTTCGTTCATTCTTCGTTGCAACCTCTTTTTCAATGAAATGAGGATGTCGATCTTCTTCTACCGAGAAATTGAGCGGGGCCACAAATGGGACAGAAACCTCCACATCGTCAGGATAAAGCATGCGGTGGTAGAGGGCCGTCTCCCCTCCTTTGCTAATACCTGTATTTACCCACTTCCGATTATAGATTTTTTTAAATAATTCGACCACATGGTGCTGATCGGCGGCAGCATTTTCGACTGTCAGGTCGGACCAATTGACCGAATCGGGGATGGATTTCCCAAAAAAACGGTGCTCTACAAATATTTGGTTGGCCTTCAGGATGGGACATAATTCATCGAGGTACCTTTTCCCAAATGCGTAACTCCCTCCGTAACCCTCGGTCACAAAAACAACCGGGTTTTCATAAGCAAGGTGTGAAACAAAAACCCTTTGCGGGAAAAATCCCTTCTCAGGATGCATGGGATCGACCAATTGTTTGACATTGACTACATAAGCCTCGCTGAAAAACGGATTTTGTTCCATCTTTTCTACCGAGATAATATCTGGCAATGCCTTGATCCGATCTTGAAGCGACTGCGCAACAAGGGATACAAATGAAAAAAATAGAAATAACGATAATAGGGCTGAACGCCTAAAAGCTGATTTGAATTTTGATAGTAACATATAATTGATTAAAGGATTTAAACTGACCCTTACCACAGATTACACAAATTACACAAATAAAAGAAGAAATTAGGAGTATGTTTAAATTCCATATACCCTTAAACAATTTTTAAACCTTTAAAATTAGGAGTCGCATTCGCCCCTTCTCCCTGTCTCCCTCTCGCCCCTTCTTCTTGAAAAAAGTGCCAAGGCTATTACCTTCAACTATTTTGATTAGAGCGAAATAACTCCCTCAATCTCACCCGCTTTCGCATAAATCGCCAGCACCTCATCCGGGTTTTTCATCTCTTGTTTGCACGAAATGGCAATAAACCGGATGTCTTTGGAGGTACGATAGGTGATTTGATCCTCATGCAGAAACAGTTTTTTAACCAGTTCCAATTTCTCTTTGTAGTTGGGCACTATAAATTTAAAAAAATAGATCCCCGGCCACTGCTGCTGTGCCCAGAGGATGCTTCTTGCTTTCTCTAATTCTTTATTCATATTTTTATAATTTGAAATTGAGCGCTGGGAAAATGAGAATATGAGAAAATGAGCTCGGAGAAAATGGGAAAATGAGAGGGTGAGATGATGAGAAAATGGGAAGATCAGAATTATTTTTACAGTTAACCAAGATTAAGGCTTTGTTTCGTTCAATTGTCTTTCCGCATATCTCAATTCTCAAATTCTCAGTGCTCATTTTCTCATATTCTTATATTCCCATTTTCTCCGCTTACCAAATCATCTCCACAAACCCCTTCAACCTTCGCCTCACACCATCCCTTCCCTGAGCGTCTACCACATAGAAATAGACTCCAGCCGGCAAGAGATTGCCATTGACGCGGCCATCCCAGGCAGCTATCTCCGACTCGGCAGGAATGTAATTGTTGGAGGAAAAATGGTGTACCACCTTCCCCCAGCGGTTCAATACTGTAAGGTCGAGCGATTCGAGTGATCTTGTTTTGATGATCATTTTGTCATTTACACCATCCCCGTTAGGTGTAAATACCGGAGAAACTTTCACAAGCGAGGTGTCTACGATGATGTAATCGGGTAGATAGAAGGTATCGCGGCAGGTCAGGTCCTGCACAGTTTTGGATGCAACCAGTTTAACTTTATATTTCCCCGAAAGTTCATAAGTATAAAGCGGATTGTCATCGTACAATACCGCTTGAAACGAGTCGATGACGGCAGTTCCGCCACCCATCGATCCGAGAATATTTTTGTCCTTGAAAAGATACCACTCATACTTGCCTGCATCGCTGTTTTGGCTCAGATTTTTGAAATCTATGTCGGCAGGGGCCTGGGGAAACGAATATTGCGGATCATTTTGTTGCGGAGTAGTCCAGGAGAATTTGGCTACCGGAATCGGCGATGTATAGCTTACCTCCGCGCTTTTCATGCATCCTGCGCGATCGGTTACCTCCACCCTGTAAACAGTATTTTGAGAGGGCGGTTGCAGTATGTTGGGATTTTGGATGGAAGAGAGATATTGGGTTCCTACATACCACCGGTATGTGTAATCCGAACTGATGACAACTACCTTTCCGGATGCAAGATCGTAATACTGGTAGGAGGAACCGGTTACCGATGAAGCTAACCTCAAATTGGTGCAGGTAGATTCAGCGATGGACGCGACTGGTTTGCTCCAGTCATTCAAAACCCAGGCACGAAATTGGAAATTCTGACCATTTTCGGTAAAGGAAACCCGGTAACATCCATTCGCAAGACGATTGATGGTTGAGGTGGTCCCTGTTTCGTTCGAAAAACTCCCAAATTTAAGGGTTACTGAATCAAATTTTTCCCAAAGAAAGGAGACTGTCGCTCCGGCCGATTTTGCAGTAAGCGAACCAATGTCGGAGCCCTCCTGGGTACAAAAGAAATAGATTGGATCATTAACCGGAAAGGTTGGATAGGCGGTGTTTTCTTTGTAGGCAGCACTACCCGGTACAAGCGATTGTGCCTGCAGGCTTCCTGGTAAGAGCATGGTCAATACCAGTAAGACAAACGACAAATAGATGATTGGAGTCCTGAACATATTGAAATTATCTGTATGACGACAAGCATACAAATTTAAACAACTATCCAACCTGACAAAGTTCTCTACTAAACTTTTCCAAAGTTCGATACTTTTGATTTATAAATTTTCACCAAGTTTGCAACTTTGGAAAAGTTATTGGCAAACGAAGTTAGCAACTTTGGAAAAGTTATTGGTGCAATCAGCCAAAAGTTTCCCCAAGGGGCTTATCTTTGCGACACCACCAACTCAAAAAACAGTTCAATTTTGGCTAATTATCTTGATAATCTGAACGAGGCCCAGCAACAGGCAGTTATGAATTTTGAAGGTCCTTCCCTGATCATCGCCGGTGCAGGTTCTGGTAAAACGAGGGTTCTGACCTACCGAATTGCCCATTTACTTCAAAACAAAGTACCGCCATCATCCATTCTTGCGCTCACTTTTACCAACAAGGCAGCGAGGGAAATGAAAGAGAGGATTGCCAGCGTCGTAGGCCCTCAGGTAGCCAGATATCTTTGGATGGGCACTTTCCACTCAATCTTCTCCCGGATCCTTCGTGCGGAGGCCTCTCTCATCGATTACCCTTCTACCTTTACCATTTACGACACCCAGGATGCCAAGAGCCTGCTGAGGACCATCATCAAAAGCATGGCGCTGGAGGAGAATACTTACAAACCCTCCATCATCATTGGGCGCATCTCGGCTGCGAAGAACAATTTGGTCCTTCCTGCCGGATACAGGCAAAATGAAGTTGCCCGCGAAAATGACCAGGCCGCCCGCATACCCCGCACCGGTGAGATCTATGAAGAGTATGCTCGGCGGTGCAAAAATGCCGGCGCGATGGATTTTGACGATCTCCTGCTGATGACCAATGTGCTTTTCAAACGGTTCCCGGATACCTTGCTGAAATACCAGCATCTCTTCAAATACATCCTGGTGGATGAGTACCAGGACACCAACTTTTCTCAATACCTGATCGTCAAAAAATTGGCCGAATTACATCACAACCTGAGTGTCGTAGGCGACGACGCGCAAAGTATATACTCCTTTCGGGGAGCCCGGATCGAAAATATCCTCAATTTCAAAAACGACTATCCCGATTTCAAGGTATACAAACTGGAACAAAATTACCGCTCCACCCAAACCATCGTCAACGCGGCCAACAGCATCATCTCCAAAAACAAGAACCAGCTTCAGAAGACGGTTTACAGTGAAAACGATGCCGGCGCCAAAATTAAGGTACTCAATGCCCTGAACGACCAGGAGGAGGGCTTTCTGGTTGTCAATGAAATTTTTCAGAAACGGATGGCGGAACGCGACAACTATTCCGACTTCGCGATATTGTACCGTACCAACGCGCAATCAAGGGTGTTCGAAGAGGTGCTTCGAAAAAGGAACATCCCATACAAAATTTACGGGGGGCTATCCTTTTACCAAAGAAAGGAGATCAAGGACCTGCTTGCCTATTTCCGGCTGGTGGTCAACCCAAAAGACGACGAGTCGTTCAAAAGGGTGATCAACTATCCCGTCAGGGGAATCGGCGCAACAACCATCGGAAAACTGGAGGAGTATGCCAATCAAAATGATACTTGCATGTTCGCGGTTGCCACGGATCAACTGATGCTTCAAAAAGCGGGATTGAATGGCGGAGCATCCAAAAAAGTAATGGAATTCGTCACACTGATAGAGACCTTCGCTGAACGTTCGCTAACCATGGAAGCCTACGAAATGGCGCAAAGAATCGCGACTGAAGCAGGTATTCTTTCAGAGGTGTACCAGGATAAGTCGCCTGAAAACATCAGCAGGTATGAAAATACACAGGAGCTTCTGAATGCCATTCAGCAGTTCACCATCGATGCCGTTGAAGAAGGACACTCCGCACTCTTGGCCAATTTTCTCGAAGAGGTCTCCCTCCTCACCGATCAGGACAATGAGAAAACCGAGGATTTCGACAAAGTTACCTTGATGACTGTTCACTCTTCCAAAGGACTGGAATTCAACAATGTATTCGTAGTCGGACTGGAAGAAAACCTCTTCCCTTCCGGCTTCTCAGGGACAATGACATTGCCTGAACTGGAAGAAGAACGAAGGTTGTTTTACGTAGCGCTGACACGCTCCAAAAATCAGGCATTCCTCTCATTCGCTCAACAGCGGTTCAAATGGGGAAAGACAGAATTCTGTCATCCCAGCCGCTTTATCGGTGAGATCGACCCGCAGTACCTCGACATGCAGAACAGCCGGTTCTTCCAGCACCATATCTCCGACGAACCATCCGGCCTGCATGGGGGATTTAACCGAAATGGCTATTCATCAGGCGAAAGGAGTAGTTTCACACCACCTAAACCATCCGGAACCCTTGGCGCCAACTACAGACGGAGCAATGATCCCGCCCCCGCCGAAAATTTTGAGGCCTCCGATCCAAACTCCCTTCAAGTGGGGATGTTCGTCGAACACCAGCGCTTTGGCAGAGGTAAAATCGTTGATCTGGAAGGGTTGATGCCTGAGAAAAAAGCCAAAGTCTTCTTTGCCAATGCCGGGGAGAAACAGTTGCTGCTCAAGTTTGCCAAACTAAAAATTGTGGATGAATAGTCCTTTAAAATATCATATAAATTGATCGGCAAAATGTTTAACTTTGTCACATAAAATAAAATTTGCTTTTTCAAGAGCACTTAACTGAAATTCACGATGTTCAAAGATTATAACACCCAACGCACCAAGATGAAGCTTCCTGAATATGGAAGGGCGTTACACAAAATGGTCGAGCATGTGCTCACCATAGAAGACCGCGACGAACGCAATCTTGCCGTAAAATCCATCATCGACATCATGGGAATGATGTATCCTTATCTGCGCGACATCAATGATTTCAAGCACAAACTTTGGGACCACATTGCCATCATGTCCGATTTTAAACTCGACATTGATTATCCTTACGATCCGCCGGTTCCTGAGACGTTCACTGAGAAACCCAAACATATTCCTTACAATCAATCGGATATCAGATTCCGCCACTATGGTAAAATCATGGAGCAGTTGATTGATAATATCTCTAAAATGAGCGAGGAGAATCCCTCAAAAGATTTGAATACTGAGCAGTTGGCCAATCAGATGAAGAAATCTTACCTCACCTGGAACAAAGACACGGTGGAAGATGAAAAAATTATTGATGACCTGAAGCTGATCTCAAGAGGCCGGTTGAAAGTTCGTGAAGACATGCGGCTGCAAGAGGTGACAGACATCATCAAAATACAGAAAAAGAAGTCAAAAGTTGGCTCCGGACAGAACCGGAAGCACAAGTAAGCCTTTTCGGTTGCCATGGCAAGATTTATCATTGAAGGTGGAAATTCCCTGGCCGGAACATTAACACCGCAAGGGGCCAAGAATGAGGCGCTGCAGGTAATTTGCGCCACCCTGCTTACCAATGAAAAGGTTACCCTCTCCAATATTCCCGAAATAAGTGATGTCCTCAAACTGATCGACATCCTTAAATACATGGGAGTATCTGTCGAAAGGCCCTCGAAGGGAAACTTTACATTCTGTGCAGACAAAGTCAATGTCGATATTCTTAATTCACCCCATTTCTTTCAGCAGGCCGCCGCATTAAGAGGTTCTATCATGATCATTGGTCCGATGCTGGCACGTTTCGGCAAAGGAACAATCCCTCAGCCTGGCGGGGATAAAATCGGTCGCCGAAGGCTCGATACACACTTCCGTGGATTTGAATCGCTTGGTGCCCAATTTATTTTTGACGCTGAAAATGCACTCTTTCGTGTCGAAGCAAAAAAACTGAAAGGTTGTTACATATTGCTGGACGAGGCCTCCGTAACCGGGACAGCCAACCTCATCATGGCCGCGGTAATGGCCGAAGGAACCACCACCATTTACAATGCCGCTTGCGAGCCCTATGTTCAGCAACTTTGCCGCATGTTGATCTCGATGGGGGCAAAAATTGATGGTACCGGATCCAACCTGCTGCACATCCACGGTGTTACCTCACTGAAGGGCTGTGATCACCGCCTTCTTCCGGACATGATTGAAGTTGGCAGCTTTATCGGACTGGCTGCCATGACCTCCTCCGATCTTCTCATCAAGGATGTTGCGTATGATGAGTTGGGCGTCATTCCTGACTCCTTCCGGAAAATGGGCATTAATTTGATCAGGATGGGCGACGACATCCGCATACCAGTACAGGATCATTATGAGATAGAATCCTTCATTGATGGATCGATCATGACCATCGCCGATGCTCCCTGGCCGGGTTTGACGCCCGACCTTTTGAGCATATTCCTGGTGGTGGCAACCCAGGCCAGGGGAAGTGTGCTCATTCACCAAAAAATGTTTGAAAGCAGGCTCTTCTTCGTGGACAGGCTGATCGATATGGGTTCTAAAATTATCCTCTGCGATCCGCACAGGGCCACAGTGATCGGCCTCGACCGATCCCACCCGCTTCGGGCTACCCGCATGACCTCACCCGATATCCGCGCAGGCGTTGCCCTGCTCATTGCCGCACTTTCGGCCAATGGAGTCTCCACCATAGACAACATCGATCAGATCGATCGCGGGTATGAAAATATAGATATCAGGCTAAATGCAATAGGGGCGAAAATCAGAAGGGAATAAGAAAAGATAAGCTGTCAGTTTTCAGCTTTTTTTTGTGTCAAAATGTCCGAATTGGGGCTATTGGCAAGCTATTTGAAGGGAGTAAAACAGATTTGAACAATGGATGAACTATGACAAAGAAAAAAGAAGAACACAATAAAAATACCCGGGATTCTATGCATTCACCGGAATCACAAATTGCAAGTGAAACCTCGTCTCAGGAACAATCCGGCCATATTGCTGAAGAAGAAATTGTCAGCAAAGAGACTGAATTGGAATATAAAGTGGCCGAACTTACAGCCGGCCTTGCCGCTTCGAGCGACAAATATCTTCGCCTTTCGGCGGAGTTTGACAATTTTCGCAAGCGTACCCTGAAAGAGAAAATGGACCTGATGAAGAATGCCTCGGAGTCTGTCATTGTCAGTTTTCTCCCGGTGATTGATGATGTTGAGCGCGCAATCAAAGCCATTGAAACCTCCGACAATCTGGAGACCATAAAAGAAGGAATTAACCTGATATACAACAAATTCAAAGATTTCACCAAACAAAATGGGGTAGTCGAAATGGAGGCCAATGGTCTGGAGCTAAATACCGATCACCACGAGGCCATTACCAAAATCCCTGCACCATCTGAGGATTTAAAAGGAAAGATAGTCGAGGTTGTTCAGAAAGGTTACATGCTGAATGATAAAGTAATACGTTATGCTAAAGTTGTGATAGGCGAATAATATCCGACAACAACCGCTAAAAAAATAGAAATGTCCAAAAGAGATTATTACGAAGTCCTTGGTGTCTCTAAAAGCGCTACCGCTGAAGAGATCAAGAAAGCCTATCGCCAAAAAGCCATTCAATTTCATCCCGATAAAAATCCGGGAGACAAGGCTTCGGAAGAGAAATTCAAAGAGGCAGCTGAGGCCTATGAGATACTGAGTAGTCCTGAAAAAAAACAGCGCTATGATCAGTTCGGTCATGCCGGCATGGGCAACCAGGGTGGATTTAGTGGCCAGCACATGACCATGGAAGACATCTTCTCTTCGTTCGGAGATATTTTTGGCGGCGGCGGATTTAGCGGTTTCGGTGGTTTTGGTGGTGGTGGCTCCCGCGGACAGCGGGTCAACCGCGGTTCCAATCTTCGTATCAAGGTGACACTTAACTTAGGTGAAGTTGCCAACGGTTGTGAGAAAAAACTAAAAGTCAAGAAATATGTCTCCTGCGACAGTTGTCACGGTAGTGGTGCAAAGGGCGGCAGTGGACACACCACCTGCGCTACCTGCAAAGGTAGTGGACAGGTGACCAGGATCAGTAACTCCATCTTCGGACAGATACAGCAATCGTCTACCTGTCCAACCTGTAGCGGCGAAGGAAAGATCATTACCCAAAAATGTGAAAAATGTTATGGTGAAGGACTCATCCAGGGAGAAGAGGTGGTTACAGTAAAAATTCCTGCCGGTGTAGGCGAAGGGATGCAGCTTTCAGTCGGGGGCAAAGGAAATGCAGCAAGGCGTGGCGGTGTTCCGGGTGATCTGCTCGTACTGATTGCGGAAGAAGAGCATCCTGAACTGATTCGGGATGAGAATGATCTGATTTACAATTTGGTGCTATCATTTCCAGATTTAGCCCTGGGACTAACAGCTGAAATACCAACCATCGACAGTAAAGTGAAGGTAAAGATCGAGGCTGGAACACAACCCGAAAAGATTTTGCGCCTTCGCGGAAAAGGAATTCCTGATGTAAATGGCTATGGTAAAGGTGATCTGCTGGTTAAAATCCATGCCTGGGTTCCGCAAAAGCTCACTTCTGAGGAGAAAAAACAACTGGAAAGATTGCAACAACTTCCTAATTTTCAAGTACCTGAAGAAACAAAAGAACGAAATTTCTTTGATAGGGTAAAGGGGATGTTTGAGTAAGAAAGAAGTGACTAAAGTGAACCAGAATGACTAAAGTGAGCTAAAGTTACTTAAGGCAAATTACGATTAACAAAATTGACACATTATATTTTGGTGTTTATTTGTATCTTTCGCCAGTGATTTTCGTTTGAATTATATAATGAAGAAACTATTCTCCATATTATTTGCATTGTTGGTGCTACTTTCAGGAATCCACCTGACAGTAGCTTCGCACATTTGCTGTGGGGAACTGGCGGCAGTAAAATGGTCTGTCACAGGAGCAAAAGCAACTTGTGGAATGGAGGATCACACTTCATCATCTCCATCAAATGGTGCTATTGGAACCGATTGCTGCAAGAACAAGGTCATGACGTGTACAGCTGACACCAACTACTACCCTACCTATCAGATTATTAAAGATATTGCAAGTATCGTTGCTCCCTCTTTTACCTTATTCCCATCTGTTGACATCACTTTATCGCACATCAAGCCAACCTATTACTCCATGGTTGGTCCCCCCGTTTTTAATAGGTACAATTCTGTAGACCAGAGTATTATTTGCGTTTTCATTATTTGATTTTGTTAGTTGTATTGAATCAGGCAGTTACAATAGGTAGCGTGCCCTAGTTTATTTTTATTTTCAATCATATTATCAAAAAATCGAAAAGATGAAAACTTTCAAGTTCGTTGTTTTAGCCTTCGTGACCATTTTGTTTGTCCCCAATACCTTCGCACAGACGCCAGCCAAAAGCATTGCCTCCAAGACAGAGACTATCAAAGTTTCAGGAAATTGCGGCATGTGCAAAGATCGAATCGAAGCTGCCGCTAAGGTGGCAGGCGTAGCCAAAGCTGATTGGGATAAAAGCACCAAAATATTGACCTTAGCCTATAATTCTGCAATCGTGAAGAGCGATGATATCCAGAAAAAAATCGCTGCTGTAGGCCACGATACAGAAAAATACAAGGCTGACTCCAAAACCTACAATAGTCTGCCTGGTTGCTGCAAATACAGGTGATTAGCTGATGTGTTGATTAGCTGATGTGATGATGGCTTAGTGCTAATCATCTCATCAGCTAATCAGCATATCAGCACATCAACACATCAACACATCAATTTCCTATTTCCCAATTTTCAAATTATTATCATGTTTAATCGACTCGTAAAGTATTTTCTCGAGAATCGGTTGATCACCTTTATCTTTCTTATCTCATTTGTAGTTCTGGGCATGGTATTTATGCCCTTCAACTGGAAATCAGATCTTTTCCCCCGTGATCCGATTGCAGTGGATGCCATCCCGGATATTGGTGACAACCAGCAAATTGTAGCGACAGAATGGATGGGGAGATCACCCAAAGATATTCAGGATCAGGTTACTTACCCTTTGACAACTGCTTTGCTTGGGATCCCGGGGGTTCAAACGGTACGCAGCACCTCCATGTTCGGGATGTCTTTCATCTATATCATCTTTAAAGACAACATCGAATTTTACTGGAGCAGATCCCGGATTCTGGAAAAGCTCAACTCATTGCCGGCCGGCACTTTGCCGCAGGGAGTTCAGCCGACGCTGGGACCTGATGCCACCGCACTGGGACAGATTTTCTGGTATACCCTCGAAGGGCGTGATCCCAATACCGGAAAACCCAATGGTGGCTGGAATCCGCAGGAACTTAGGTCTGTCCAGGATTTCTATGTAAAATACGGTCTTTCAACTGCCGAAGGTGTTTCGGAAGTGGCATCCGCTGGCGGATTTATCAAGGAATACCAGGTCGACCTGAACCCGGAAGCGTTGAAAGCATTCAATGTTTCGGCGATGGACGTGATGAATGCCGTGCGTAAAAGCAACCTCGACATTGGCGCTGAAACAATTGAATTGAACAATGTGGAATACATTATCAGAGGTTTGGGCTATGTCAAAAATTTAGAGGATCTCGAACTTTCAGTTGTCACCGTTCGAAACAATGTGCCGGTACGTATCAAAGATGTGGCCCGGGTTGCATTTGGCCCGGCAACCCGTCGTGGTGGCCTGGACAAATCGGGTTCCGAGGCAGTGGGAGCCGTGGTTGTTGCGCGCTATGGTTCAAATCCCATGGAGGTGATCAACAATGTAAAGGAAAAAATCAAGGAGATTCAGGCTGGTCTGCCCCAAAAAACTTTGCCTGACGGCACTGTTTCCAAAGTTACAATTGTTCCGTTTTACGACCGTACCGGGTTAATTATGGAGACCATCGGAACCCTGGAATCAGCACTCTCGCACGAAATTCTGATCAGCATCCTTGTCATTATCGTCCTTGTCATGAACCTGAGGGCCTCCTTGATAGTAGCCGGTTTACTTCCGATTGGGGTTTTAATGACTTTTATTCTCATGCGTATTTTTGGTGTAGAAGCCAATATCGTAGCCCTATCGGGGATTGCCATCGCCATTGGAGTGATGGTTGATATCGGGATAGTAGATGTTGAGAATATTCTCCGGCATCTTGAAATGCCTGAAAATAAGGGTATCAGAGGGAAGAAACTGATGTTTGTTATCTACCTGGCTACTACTGAAGTGCGTGCTGCAGTGGTTACCTCTATTGCCACCACTATCGTTAGTTTCCTCCCCGTTTTTGCCATGCAGGCTGCTGAAGGAAAACTTTTTCATCCGTTGGCATTCACAAAAACGTTTGCGCTGATTTCAGCCTTCCTGCTGGGTATCATTGTTTTGCCTACTTTGACGCATATCTTTTTCAATATTAGTTTTGATACTAAAAAGATTCGCAAGATATGGAACGGAAGTTTAATGGTTGCAGGTTTTCTCTTTGCTGTTATCTGGCACACATGGCCTGCCCTAGTCCTGGTTGCGGTAGGTATCAACAACTTACTTAATTATCGTTGGCCCGAGCCTCGCAAAGAATTTCCAAATTACATCAACATTGCCATCACCGTACTGGTGGCATCCTGGTACCTTACTATCGAGTGGCTTCCTCTGGGCGCACACAACAGCGCATTCGTCAACTTCCTGTTTGTAGGCGGAATTATTGCCATCATTCTTGCAGCATTGATGTCTATGGTCCATTTTTATGAAGACATAATGCGTTGGGCGCTGGCCAACAAACAAAAATTCCTCATTATCCCTGCTGTCACCTTATTATTTGGACTTTTGGTTTGGTTGGGTTTCAATAAAACATTCGGTTTTATTGCTGCAGGTGCCGAAAAAATAGGATGGAAAAATTTCAGGCAAACAGCATTCTGGCAGGGACCTTCAAAAACTTTTCCGGGTACGGGAAAAGAGTTTATGCCATCCTTAAACGAAGGCTCATTCCTGTTGATGCCGACCAGCATGCCTCATTCAAGTATCGAAAAAAACCTTCAATACATCGAAACCCTCGACAAGCGACTTTCTGTTATTCCTGAAGTGGAAGTAGCAGTAGGCAAATGGGGACGTGTCAATTCAGCCCTCGATCCGGCGCCTGTGCAAATGTTTGAGAATACAATAAACTACCGGCCTGAATATATTTTGGATGAAAATGGTCAACGCCAAATGTTTAAAGTAGATAAGAATGGTGATTTTGTTTTGAATTTGTCGAAAATTAGAAATACAGTTGAGATAGATAGAAATAAGGTGGAAATAAATGGAAATATAATTGAAATAAATAGTTTACATGAGGTTAAATACAATAAGAAGGCGGACAAATTTATAATAAAAACATCTGACGATACGTTTGATATCCCTGATTACCGGAAAAACAATTTATTCCTATCTATTTCCAAAAATTTCAATTCATTTCTATTGAAAGACAGCAATGGTGAGTACTTCCGCCAATGGCGACCGGAGATCAGGAAGCCAAATGACATCTGGAATGAGATCGTAAAGGTGACCAACATTCCAGGACTGACCTCTGCTCCAAAGTTGCAACCCATTGAAGCCCGACTGGTGATGCTTTCAACGGGGATGCGTGCACCAATGGGATTGAAAGTATTTGGCCCCGACCTGGAATCCATCGAAAAAGGGGGAATGCAGCTTGAGCAGGCGCTGAAAGAGGTGCCTTCGATCAAAGCATCTGCCGTTTTCTACGACCGAGCCGTTGGAGCTCCCTACCTCGAAATCAAACTCAACCGCAAAGCGATGGCCCGTTATGGCATGACTGTCAATGACGTGCAGGAGATACTGCAGGTGGCTGTGGGCGGTATGGCACTGAGCAATTCTGTTGAAGGACGTGAACGTTTTCCCATCCGTGTTCGGTATGCCCGCGAATTGCGCGATAATCCGGACGATCTTAAACGAATCCTGATCCCTTCCATGAACGGTGTCCAAATTCCGCTGAGCGAAATTGCCGATATCGATTATACCCGTGGTGCCCAAATGATCCGAAGTGAAAATACTTTCCTCAACGGCTATGTTATTTTCGATAAAAACGAAGGCAAAGCGGAGGTGGATGTTGTGGAGGAAGCAACCAATTTTCTGCAGCAAAAGCTGAATTCTGGCACCCTCATTTTGCCTGCCGGAGTGTCGTATGAATTTGCAGGTAATTACGAACATCAGATGAGGGCTACCAAACGGTTGGCGATTGTCATACCTATTAGTTTGCTCCTGATTTTGTTGTTGTTATTTTTCCAATTCCGCACCGTTACAGCCTCATTTATTCACTTTTCAGGCGTATTTGTGGCCTTTGCCGGTGGGTTTATCATGCTGTGGTTGTATGGCCAGGATTGGTTCCTCAATTTTTCTGTGGCTGGAATTAACCTGCGGGATATGTTTCAAATGCATCCTATAAACTTGAGTGTGGCAGTATGGGTCGGATTTATTGCCCTATTTGGCATCGCCACCAACGACGGAGTAATAATGGGTACCTACATTCATCAGGTATTCGAAGACCGGCATCCTGCATCGGTTCACGATGTTCGTGAAGCAGTGGTAGCAGCCGGGCTGAAACGTGTGAGACCTGCAATGATGACCACGGCAGTTGCGGTCATCGCTTTGTTGCCCGTCTTATCATCTAACGGGAAAGGTTCTGATATTATGATTCCAATGGCAATACCCATGTTTGGCGGTATGGTGATTCAGGTGATGACGGTATTTGTTGTGCCGTTGTTTCAGGCGATGTGGAGGGAGAGAGGATTGAAATAAATTGTAATAAATGGGAATTGATAGAAAAAAAGGGAATCAAATGAAAAGATGAAATACTTGGTAAAATTCTTCTGAATGTCAAATATTTAGGGTAAATTATAGTAAATAATTTTCGTATGGAAAGCTCTGGATATATTGAATTAAAGAATCTTGAAGTGTATCAAATTTCAAGGCAGCTATCCTCCATTGTATGGAAGATATACTGTAGAATGAATTTCGAGGACAAAAAGCACATGGGAGATCAATTCTTAAGATCTGCAGACTCAGTAGGAGCCAATATAGCTGAAGGTTACGGACGATACCACTATTTGGATAAAGTAAGGTTTTATCACAATGCAAGGGGATCTCATTTAGAAGCATTTACACATTGGTTAGAATTACTCTCGGAAAGGGAGAAAATCTCAATAGAAGAATTTGAAACCATTCGTGTCAAAGCATCAACTCTGCAAATAAAGCTAAATAATTTCATTGCATATACAACAAAAAAGGGAAGGGAAAAACATGACAAAAATTGATAAATATAGTTTCGATCATTCTATCGAAATTAAAAAAAGGAGCACTCCTACAATTCCTCGAAAAACCCATTTTCCAGGAAGTCCCCTTTTATTTCTATTTATTTCAATTTATTTCAATCTATTTCAATCTATTACAACCTATGCCCAAACTGATTCCCTACAATTTTATCTGGAAACAGCTGCAAAAAACAACCCTACCGTTCTACAGAAATTTGCTGAATATAACGCATCCCTGCAAAAAGTACCCCAGGTTGGAAGTTTGCCGGATCCGGAGTTAAGTCTTGGGATTTTCCTCAGTCCAATGGAATTGGTAGGTGGAAACCAGGTAGCTGATATTCGTTTGATGCAGATGTTTCCATGGTTCGGAGTTTTGAAGAATGCCAAAGATGAAATGAGTTTGATGGCCAAAGCAAAATACGAAACGTTCCAGGATACCAAATTGCAGCTATTTTATGATGTACAGCGAACCTGGTACGAATTGAATAAGGTCAAACAGAATATCCGCATTTCGGAGAAAAACATTGAGCTGCTTCGCACGATTGAAAGGTTGGCGGTTGTCAGGTTTAAAGCTGTTCCGACAGGAAACAGTTCTTCTCCTGTGAACAAAGTAAATCCACCTTCTTTCACTCAAAGCGCTTCTCCCGGGTCACCTGGCATGAATACCATGGGTGGAAATTCATCCGGATCGGCCTCAGGTCAGGCCGCGTCAATGCCTGGGAATCCGATGGGTTCATCTTCCGGTAGTTCAGGTCTTTCGGATGTCTATCGTTTACAGATCGAAATTGGTGAACTTCAGAACAATATAGAACAGTTAAAAGCCATGCAAATTACTTTTGCTGCACAATTCAACAGTTATCTGAACAGATCTCCTAATGCGGCAGTTGTTTTACCAGATTCTCTAATTGCCGATAACTTTCAACCCTCACATTTTGCAATTCCAGACAGTATCCTGAGCAACAATCCCATGCTGGGAATGCTTCAGTTTGAGCAAGAATCGCTCGAAGCCCGCAAACAAATGGTTACAAAGATGAGCTATCCAATGGTCGGTTTAGGTTTAAATTATTCGCTCATTAACAAAAGCGAAATGTCAACTTCGCCCATGAATGGCAAAGACATGATTATGCCAATGGTGACGTTTACTTTGCCCATTTACCGAAAGAAATACAAGGCCATGCAAGCCGAAGCCGATTTCCTGAAATCTGCCAACTCACAAAATTACAAGGCAACGGCCAATTCACTGCAAACTGCATACTATCAAGCATTTCAATTGTACCAGGATGCGCTTCGAAGAGAAAAACTCTATGCAGCTCAATATTTGCTGGCGTCAAAATCACTCAATATCATGTTCAAAAGTTTTGGGTCATCAGGCTCTTCGCTAACCGATATTTTGCGTGTTCGTCAGCAAACGCTCGATTACGAATACAAACAAATAGAGGCTATTGCAGATTATAACATCTCAATTGCATGGATGAAAAGATTGGGAAATATTGAAATAAGTAGAAATAAGTAGAAATAAGTAGAAATAAGTAGAAATAAGTAGAAATATGATAAAAAAGGTGAGAAGATGATATACATGCGAAACTGATATTTCCATTGTATTTCAATTTATTTCTATCTATTTCAATTGTATTTCCAATAATAATAAAAATATGAAAAGACAAATATCAATAATCGTCGCAACCTTGATAGGAGGTATTTTTCTCGGTTGGTTATTCTTTCATTCCGCACCTGCCAAAGTGGAAACTCACGACCATTCAGTTGAAGCCGCTAAAGAAACAATCTGGACTTGTGCGATGCACCCTCAGATACGTATGCACGAGCCTGGTAAATGCCCAATTTGTGCCATGGATCTGATCCCATTGGGTCAGAGTGGTCCTACCAGCGATCCCGGTGCCATTCACATGACAAAAGAAGCGGCTCAGCTGGCCAACGTCCTTACTTCCACCGTTTCAAAGCAAAATCCGGTTAAGGTATTACGTCTTTATGGCAAAGTTCAAGCCGATGAACGGCTTTTACAAAGTCAGGTGTCATATCTTCCCGGACGAATTGAGAAATTGAATGTAAACTTCACTGGCGAAGTGGTTCGAAAAGGACAAATTTTGGCGGTTATCTATTCTCCTGATTTGGTCACCGCTCAGCAGGAACTGCTCGAAACTGCAGCTACAAAAGAGTCACAACCGGCACTTTATGAAGCATCCAAAGACAAACTTCGGCAGTGGAAACTGACGGATAATCAGATTTCAACCATTGAAACTTCCGGTAAGGTGAAAACCAATTTTGAAGTTTTGGCCAATACAACGGGCATCGTTTCAGCAAGACGCGTCAACACCGGCAACTATGTTTCATCTGGATCAGTGTTGTTTGATGTTGCCGATCTCTCTCACGTATGGATTATGTTCGATGCTTACGAGAGTGACTTACCTTACCTCTCTCAGGGACAAAAAGTTACATTTACAATTCAGGCCCTGCCGGGAGTTGATTATTCCGGGAACATCACTTTTATTGATCCTGTGCTCGATCCTGTCACCCGTGTGGCAAAGGTTCGGATTGAAGTTGGTAATAAGGGTGGAAAACTAAAACCGGAAATGTTTGCAACCGGTATCGTTAATGCAACCATGAATGAATTGAAGGACAAAATGGTCATTCCCCGATCTGCAGTCTTATGGACAGGCAAACGCTCGGTAGTCTATGTAAAACAACGCGGATCGGAAGAACCGGTCTTTAAGATTCGTGAGATCGAATTGGGGACAATGCTGGGCAATAGCTATGTCGTCATGGGTGGTCTTTCGGAAGGAGAAGAGATAGTCACCCAGGGAGCATTCAGTGTCGATGCATCTGCGCAACTGGAGGGTAAGCCAAGTATGATGAACAATGAATTAAACCCAACTGACGGGGTGACTAAGAGTGACCCTGTCAAAAGTGTGAAAAAAACTTTACAAAACACTCCCAACAAACTGTCAATCAAAGTATCCGGGAATTGTGAAATGTGTAAGGAGCGCATCGAAAATATCGCAAAATCCATCGACGGAATTTCCGATGCTGAATGGAACATCACCACCAAACTATTGGCTGTAAACTTCGAAGAAAATAAAACCAATTCTGATAAAATTCAACGAGCAATTGCCAATGCCGGACACGATACGGAGAAATACAAAGCCTCTGAGGAGGCCTACAAAAAGCTACCGGAATGCTGTTTGTATAGAAAGTAACGAGTCAAAAACTTGATAAAGTCGCTATTTTTCTGTATATTTATTAGAAACATTTGTTTATCTCAGGACAAAAAAGACAATCATGACGCTCATGATGGTCCTGATTCTCTCTATTGTCCTGTAATTTAAAGAACACCTTCCTCCAATGAGCAACCAATACAACCCTGATGGCTTTATCCCCAAACATGGAGGTTATAAACGTTTGTTGAGTTACCAAAAAGCAGAAGCTATCTACGATGGGACTCGCTATTTCTGCAAAAAATATTTTCAACGATACGATCGCACCATCGACCAAATGGTGCAGGCTGCCCGCTCAGGCAAACAAAATATTGTTGAAGGCAGCATGGCCTCCGGTACCTCAAAAGAGATGGAGATCAAACTCACAAATGTAGCCAGGGCCTCACTTGAGGAACTCCTGGATGATTACAAAGACTTTCTGCGTGACCGGAAACTACAAATCTGGAACAAACAACATCCTTATTATCCTCAATTGCACAAAAGAATTACAACACCCAATGCCAATTACGCAACTTATCAAAAAGGAATTGAAAGTCCCGATCCTGAAGTATCTGCCAATGTGTTGATAGGGTTAATAAATTTGACATCATACCTACTCGCCAAGCAGATCAAATCACTTGAAGATGAATTTCTCCACTCCGGAGGATTGAGGGAAAGGATGTCTAAGGCAAGGATGGAAGTCTGCAAAAAACGTCTTTTAAAGTCCTCTGAGAAATGACTGTTTTGTAGCTCCCTAAACCTCGTCCCAATCAATCTTCACTATATTTGTTCAAATTTTAAATATGTCCACTATCGTTAAAAAGAGTTTCCCGGTTACGGGATTGGGTTGCGCCTCCTGCGCTATACATGTGGAAGGGGAACTGAAGACACACAAGGGTGTACTCAGCGCTACAGTTAATTACGCCAACTCATCAGCAATAGTCGAATTTGAAGCAGATGAAACCAATGCGTCCGATTTAAAAAATGCCATCCAGGCAATTGGGTACGATTTGCTTATTGAAACAAACAATGAAAATCAACAGGAAGAAATAAAAATTTCACATTATAAAAAACTCGTATTCAGCACCATTGGAGCAACTATTCTCTCAGTTCCAATCGTAGTAATCGGGATGTTTCTGATGGATATACCATATGCCAACTGGATCATGCTACTATTAGCGACTCCGGTTGTCGGTTGGTTTGGCCGTAGCTTCTTCTTCAACGCCTTCAACCAGGCCAGGCATGGCTCAGCCAACATGGATACGCTCGTTGCCCTGAGTACTGGTATTTCCTATCTGTTCAGCACGTTCAATACTATATTTCCGGAGATCTGGCACACCCAGGGCATCCATCCGCCAGTCTACTTTGAGGCGTCTGCCGTTGTGATTGCTTTTATCTTGCTTGGGAAAGTTTTGGAAGAGAGGGCTAAATCAAATACCTCTTCCGCCCTGAAGAAATTGATCGGACTTCAACCAAAAACTGTCCTGGTGGTGCAAAATGACGGATCAGAGCTCGAAATTTCCATTTCTCAGGTGCAGAAAAATGACAAGCTGCTCGTGAAGCCTGGCGACAAAATCCCGGTAGATGGCTCAGTCCTGTCTGGATTCTCTTATGTCGACGAGAGCACCATCACCGGTGAATCGTTTCCTATCGAAAAAACTCAGGGAGATAAAGTGTTCGCGGGTACACTCAACCAAAAAGGAAGCTTCGTTCTCACTGCCGAAAAGGTGGGAGGTGAGACCATATTGGCTCAAATTATCAAGATGGTTCAAGAGGCGCAGGGCAGCAAACCTCCGGTACAGAAGCTGGTAGATAAAATTGCCGGAATCTTTGTGCCGGTAGTCATGGGAATAGCCGTTCTGACTTTCGTGATATGGATGGTGGCAGGAGGCGACAATGCCCTCAGTCATGCACTGTTGGCCATGGTCTCGGTATTGGTGATCGCCTGTCCTTGCGCCCTCGGATTGGCCACTCCCACCGCCATCATGGTGGGTATTGGTAAGGGTGCCGAAAACGGAATCCTGATTAAAGACGCGGAGAGCCTGGAGCTTGCGCACAAGATAGACGTTGTTGTTCTCGACAAGACCGGCACCATCAGTGAAGGCAAACCGGCTGTTATGGATATAGCCTGGAATGTCCCGGAATCAGAACAGTCTAATCTCACCAAAATGCTTTTTGCCATCGAGTCGCTGTCGGAACATCCACTGGCCGATGCCGTTATCACCTATCTGGACGTCAAAACGGAAGAGCGGATGACGCCGGATCATTTTGAGAGCATTACCGGCAAAGGAGTTGTGGCAGTTTTCGAGCAGAAGAGCTTCCTGGTAGGAAACAAAAAACTGATGGCCGATTACTCCGTTCAACTGCCCGAAAACCTGAAACCCACTATCAAAGAGTGGGAAGATGAAGCCAAAACGGTTGTCTATTTTGCTGTTGGCACAGAGCTGGCAGCCATTGTAGCCATTTCAGACAAAATCAAAGCCACTTCGGCAACTGCCATTGCCTTACTTCAACAACAGGGGATCGAAGTGTACATGCTTACCGGTGATAATCTTCAAACTGCCGGCGCCGTAGCCGGGAAAGTCGGACTCAAAAATTTCAGGGCAGAGATGATGCCTTCCGATAAGTATGATTTTGTGAAAGAGCTGCAACAGCAGGGCAAAGTGGTGGCTATGGTGGGCGACGGCATCAATGATTCACAGGCGCTGGCCCAGGCGGATGTCAGCATCGCCATGGGGAAAGGCTCCGACATTGCCATGGATGTGGCCAAGATGACCATCGTCTCCTCCGATCTTCAACTCATCCCAAAAGCCATCTGCCTTTCCAAACTGACCGTTAAGACAATTTATCAGAACCTCTTCTGGGCCTTCTTCTACAACCTCATTGGCATTCCGATCGCGGCAGGAATCTTGTATCCAATATGGGGGTTTATGCTCAACCCGATGATCGCCGGGGCTGCAATGGCATTGAGTTCAGTTTCAGTGGTAAGCAATAGTTTAAGACTGAAAACACAAAAACTAATTTAACCATTGATCTATTTCAGCCTTTGGATATTCGCTTCACTCCACCACATACCTCCCCCTTCCACTCCCTACCAGATTATCCACCGAAACACCATTCACGGTAATCACCACCGGACCCTTGTGCTTCAGGTTGGGAAACTTGATTTTCACCGGGTCTTTTCCCCAAAAGTATACTTCCGATTGCCAGAAGATGGTTGGTCGGCCTTGTAGCAATGGATTGCTTTCCAGTTCAACTTTGGAGGGATTGTAAAACTCCACGAAAGGACGGTAGAGATTGATGGGACGCAACATTTTGTCGTTGCTGTTTTGGAGGTTCCATTTGGTGCGCACCCGCGTCAGGTTAGGGTCAGAACTTCTGGTATTGACGAAAATAACCCCTCCTTGTGCCGCCTCGCCGTACCGAACATACCCCATTCGGCTGTCCAGGATGGTGAGCGAAGTGACTTCACTTGGTGAAATGGTGTTTACTCTGGGCCATCCCCCATCGTAAAGGGGCATTCCATCCAATACAATCAATGCGGGCAATGGACCATGCATAAATGAGATGGTAGACCTCAGATAAATATTTGAGTTGGTAATGCTATAGGGATAAACCAGTTTGCGAATGGCCGTTTCCAAAGTTGAAGATGACCAAAGTGGCTCATAATCGAGGCTCTTAACATTATCTGCCTGGTAGATCCTTTCGTATTCATCTTTGTATATCTTCTCAGTTTGGTGACCGATGATGGTCACCTCGGCGATTTCAATGGTCTTCTCTTCCATGGCAACGGGCTGTTCCGATGCCGTGATGATGTGTTCTTGGATGGGAAGAAGTGGCTGCTGAAGATGCAATTTGTTGCTTTTGAAATATTGCTCGTTATAGGGGATACTTAGCATGGCTCCGGCGGCCTTGTTTTTACTTTTAACATCCGGCATCATGATAACAGATCTTGTTATTTCAGAGAGGGAATCCAACGGTAGTGAGATCTCTCCCAATCCATCGGTCACCAGATGGCGGGAAGATGCGCCTTCCAGGGAAACCAGATCGAGACTCTTCTCACGTGTTCGCTTGCCTTCATAAAGAACCTTCAATTTCAGCAGATCGTAGTTAACAGGCTGAATAGTATCTGGTTTGAGTTTTTTAAAATCCCAATTGATCTTGCTCCAACCATAAACCATCAAAAGTAGGTCACGCTCCGAATCGGAGAGATTTTCGAGACCATAGGCCAATACCTTCGGTGGCAGATTACCTGGGAAAACCGGATGATAATTGAAGGTATACTCAATCCCGGGCAAAAACAACCTGTAATCCATTCCTCTTAGTGAGTCGGTTACGGCGATCGAGAAGAATCCTTCGGAGGGTTTCCCAACGCCGTCGATGACCGAGATAGCTAACTCCGTCTCTTCGCCGGGATGGGAAATCGACTTTTCCGATTGTATATTGAATAACAGATGCTTGTCACTATTCAGGTAGGTTAACCGCTCTGCCACCGGCTTCATGGAAGGGTCAAAAAGCGTGATGTTAGCTACTCCAGAAGGAAGTGAACCCGTATCCACAATGATTTGCTGTCTCTTTGTAAGGTTGACCTCCTGAAAGAAGAATCGGACCATGTTCAGCGTGCCTGCAACAATTACCTTCTCCCCTGTGTACATGCTTGATTGAATGTCTACCACCACCGATCTGTTTCCGGCAGGAGCGACTCCCAGGGAATATCCGGAAATGGTTGGCTCTGGCAAAGGCCATCGTTTCTGTCCTTCAGGTCCTTTTGTCAATTCAACAAACAATCCGGAAATGGCTTTGCAGCTAAAGCTTCCGGGTCCGAAAGGCCCTGACCGGATGGTATCCAGGATGGAACCTAAACTATTTTTCATCAATCCCTCAATGGGTATAGGATCTCCATTTTCATTGGTGGCATTGAATCCGACACGTTGTTCGGCCCCATGAATAAATGAACCTCCCTCCGGCAAAAAGCGCAAGTCCATACGTGGCACCGGCCCGGCAGCATGGGCGGCCTCCAAATTTTTACCAATGTTAATTCCCGGTTCTTTCACCGAAAGGTCCAGTTGAAATGCCTCCACTGGATTGGCGATTTGCATTTGGCTGGTAAAGGCCACAAAATGATAAATTCCGGGTTCTGCTTTTACCGGAATGGTCAACCAGCCGGAAGCCGTTGAATTTTCGATTTTGAAACGTGCACTGTCAGACAGCACCTTGCTGCCATTGAACAACAAGGCATACATGTACACGCTATTGGTCCGGAAAACTGAACTAAAACGATCCCTGACATAGGTCTGAAAAAAGATGGTATCCCCAGGTCGGTATTTATTCCTGTCCAGTTGCACAAACAATTGGTCGCCGCATGTGGTGTTTTGTCCAGAAGTTAGGAAATTATCAATGGAAGGTGTGGTCACTACCGTATCGGCCTTAAATTTGGTGGCTGAATAGGATAAAAAATCATACGGTATCAGATCGGCGATCCGCTCAGCTGCCATCTTTCCGGACCAGGTGATAGAATACGGATTTAGGAAAAATCCATTTTGATAGACTGTCACAGTATCTGAAAATTCGAGTGAGGACTTGTACCGTTGGGGTTGAAAGCCAAAGAGGCCGTTGTAAAGTTCGGCATGGGTATCCAGGTAGTTTATCAATACTGGTTTGGTGGAAAAGATCCTCATTTGTTTCATTGATCTCGAAAACCTGATGTTTTTCTCCGAGATCGGAATAACCTTCATCGTATCTTTTCGCGATGGATCAAGTTCAGCTTGAAACAACTGAAATTTGGACTGTTTCAGGGAGTCGGCAAAGATGGACCTCAGCAAATGCAACCTGGAACCATAATAGGCCGACAGCCTGTTGCGCGCCCATTTCTTATCCTCTTTTGTGCCCCCTTTCAAGGGTTGAAAGTATGGGCTTCCGGTAAATTTCAACAGCTCATTTTTATCGTCGTACGAAAAATCGGTAAGATCGTACAGGATAAGGTAACCCAACGACTTGTTCTCAATCCTGAGGGATTTGAGGGATTGTCCTTTTAGAACATTGGTATTGGGAATCCGGTAAAGATAAAGATCCTCGGGATTAAGAATCTTGCAATTGAGTGAATTGATCGTTTCACCAAGAAATAGTTTGGTGAAAGTTGTGTAATTTTTTTCGCGGTTTTTATCTTTCGATTTCACGGTCACCTCATCCAATTGAATCTGATTTTCAGACAATTCAATATTTACAGTGAGGGTTTTCCCCTCCGCATTGATCATCAGCGATTTTGTCGTATACCCAAGACATGATGAGATGAGTTCATATACACCCTCCTGGGGGACAGTAAGGGTAAAGAATCCCTCCTTGTTGGTCATGGTACCAATGGTGGTCTTTGATAAATAAACTGCCGCGTAGGGTATGGTTTGGTTGGAATCATCCTTTACAACTCCCTTTACAACAGTTTGACCAATGAGCTTACCGGAAAAAACGAGGAACAGGAATGCCAATAAAACAGAAAGTTTTATCATAGAAGTAAATGGATGAAAGGCGATTTAGCGTATCGAAAGGTACAGTTTTATTTTTGAAAAGCAAGGGTTCTATTTAACATCTTGATGCAATTCCCCAAACGTTGGAATGGGCGATCTCCCCCTCTCCCACTCGCCCCGTCACACCTTCGCTCTATCTTATTTCTCTGTTTCCCTTGAAAAAGCCAGTGTCTTGTTCAGCGTATTCTGAGCAAGCGATTGAATGGTCTCTCCTGCCACCAATTTATTGATTTGGTCGCGGATCATTCCATATTGATGGTGTAGTGGACAAGGGTTGTTCTCATCACAATTTTTCAATCCAAAACCACAACCAATAAAAAGCTCCTCCCCTTCAATGGCTATGATTAGTTCTTTCAAAGGCAAATCTTTCTTTTCCGGCTCGATGAAGAATCCTCCGCCTTTCCCTTTCATGGACTTCACAAATCCTTGCTTGGCCAGGCGTTGAAATATCTTGGCTGTAAAAAAATAGGGAGCTTCGATTTCATGGGCTATCTCAGCTACACCCGGACGGCGATCCTTCAGATTTTGTAACTGAATGTAAACCATCCCTCTCAAAGCATATTCTGTCTCTTTTTTAAACACTGTCGACTGGTTTCTGTGTGAATCGAAGTCAAAAATACAAAATTTAAATTTATTTTAAGTATTAAAAGACCTTTTTGTCTTTTAATAAAATATTTCTATATTTGCCCTGTAAAAATTAGAGCAAGAGAGAATTAAAAAGGAACAAAACCATGGATAGGGCAACACAAAATTTAGAAAACGACCACCAGCACATTTTAAAACTAATCGATGTGATGGAAGTTATGGTCAAACAACCGGAACCAAACATCTCCCACCTGGAGGAGGTGGTCACGCTGATCAGGCAATTTGCCGACGGACTTCACCATGCGAAAGAGGAAAATCTGCTTTTCCCGCTTATGGCTGAGAAGGGTTTCTCAATGCAACAGGGACCAGTGGCCGTGATGCTGATGGATCATGACCAGGGCAGAATATTTGTGAAGGGCATGGCTGAAAACATACAATTGTACAAAAGTGGCACAGCCGATTCCCTTACTTCAATCTATGGAAACATGCTGGGTTATGCCGATTTATTGTCAAATCATATCGCCAAAGAGAACAATATACTTTTCCGAATGGCAGACAATGTTTTTACAAGCGAAAATCATCAATCGCTACTTGATCAATTTAATTTAATTGACTCCGGTTCAGTTGGTGGTATCTCCGGGAAAGAGTACATCAGGCGTATTGAAATTCTATCAAACATATATTTAACAATCAATTAATTAACAAATTATTCATCAAAATTCAATCATTATGACACCTAAGAAACTATGGTTAGGCTTTATTGCTGTCATGACCATCTCTTTTGCCGTTCTGATCTACTATGGTATTGAGATCTACCGTGAAGCTCCACCAATTCCGGACAAAGTGATCACGCAGGATGGCGCTTTGATTTTCACAGGACAGGATATTAAGGATGGCCAAAACGTATGGCAATCAATGGGCGGACAGGAAATGGGAACGATCTGGGGCCATGGGGCTTACCAGGCCCCGGATTGGAGTGCCGACTGGCTGCACAAGGAAGCGCTTTTCATCCTCAACGATCTGGCCATCAAAACAACAGGAAAGCCATACAACGAACAAACTGACGAGAACAAGGCTGCTTTAAAAATCACTTTGCAACGTGAAATAAGGAAAAACACCTATGATCCGCAAAGCAAAACCATCACCATTTCAACAGCCAGGGCCGAAGCCATTGCATCAAACGGGAAATTCTACAGTGGATTGTTTACCAACGATCCGGTGCTGCTCAAGCTCAGGCAGGCCTACAGCATCCCGGACAATGCCATCAAATCGCAGGATCGGCTCAAACCGCTCAATGCATTTTTCTTTTGGACTGCGTGGGCATGCGTCACTCAACGCGTTGGGCAAGATATCACCTACACAAACAACTGGCCGTCTGAAGAACTCGTTGGCAACCATCCTACCGGAGCATTGCTCTTGTGGACCGGCTTTAGTGTAATTCTGTTACTTGCAGGAATAGGTATGATGGGATTTTACTACGCTCGCCAAAGAGAGAGTAGCGAGAACGAAATACCCATCAAATTCCCATTGGCCGATTATGTTCAAACCCCCTCTCAAAAGGCCACCGTCAAATACTTCTGGATTGTATCGGCATTGTTCCTTGTTCAAGTGGTTGCCGGGATCATAACTGCTCACTATACTGTCGAAGGTCAGGCATTTTTCGGATTTCCGCTTTCACAATGGCTCCCTTACACCATCTCACGTACCTGGCATATACAGATTGCCATATTCTGGATTGCGACCTCCTGGTTGGCTACCGGTCTCTATTATGCCCCAGCCATATCAGGTGTTGAACCCAAATTCCAGAAGCTGGGCGTAAACGTCCTTTTCCTGGCATTATTGGTCATAGTGGTTGGCTCATTGGCAGGCCAGTGGATGGGCATTATGCAAAAACTGGGTCACATTCAGAACTTTTGGTTTGGACATCAGGGATATGAATATGTTGATCTTGGCCGCTTCTGGCAAATCTTCCTCTTCCTGGGACTTTTTATCTGGTTATTCCTGATGGGAAGGGCAATCTGGCCTGCACTGAAGGTCAAATCGGAAAGCCGGAACCTGTTGATCCTGTTCTTGATTTCATCCATCGCTATCGCAGCATTTTACGGTGCAGGACTGATGTGGGGACGTCAAACCAATCTCGCGGTAGCCGAATACTGGCGCTGGTGGGTTGTACACCTTTGGGTTGAAGGATTCTTTGAAGTCTTTGCCGCCGTCGTCATGGCATTCCTTTTTGTCAGGATGCAAATCGTCAAGGCAGCCACAGCAACTACAGCTGTACTCTTTTCCACGATCGTTTTCTTATCCGGCGGTATCCTGGGTACTTTCCACCACCTCTATTTTACGGGTACCCCGACAGCCGTCATGGCGTTAGGCGCAACCTTCAGCGCCCTGGAAGTGGTCCCATTGGTCTTGATGGGCTTCGAAGCATACGACAATCTGAAATTACACGGCAGCAACGAATGGATCAAAAAATACAAATGGGCCATCAACAGCTTCATCGCGGTAGCCTTTTGGAATCTGGTTGGCGCCGGCATCTTCGGATTTTTGATCAATCCTCCAATAGCACTGTATTACATGCAGGGACTTAACACCACCGCAGTTCACGGACATGCTGCACTCTTTGGTGTATATGGTATGCTAGGAATCGGATTGATGCTGTTCGTTCTGAGAGACATGGACAAAGACGCGGTCTGGAACGAAAAATGGTTGAAATTTGCATTCTGGAGCATCAACATTGGTTTGACATCCATGATCCTGTTCAGCCTTCTCCCGGTAGGATTGGCACAAACACTGGCCAGTGTGAAGGAAGGATTGTGGTATGCACGCTCGGCCGATTTTATGCAACAACCCTTTATTTTAACCTTTAAATGGCTGAGAATGATTGGTGATACCATGTTTGCCTTTGGAACAATCGCCCTGGCTTGGTTTATTTTCGGGTTGAAAACAGGGTGGTCCCTGAAGAAATAAGTGCCTAAAGTGCGCTAAAGTATTTAAAGTGCCTAAAGTCAGGAGATGTTCTAATCTACTTACTTTAGGCACTTTAGACATTTTAAATACTTTAGACACTCGCCTTTGATAACAAAAATTTCACATTAGTTCTTCATCCCTATTATTATTTTGCTTATCATTGTAGAAAGAAATAAACATGACAAAGATCAACTTCCATTTGGGCCATCACCATCTCTTGCCATAAGGTAAGCTGGAGTTGATCATTCTAAAAATATAGAACAATTCATTGGCAGGCTTACCTCAAAAGGTAAGCCTGCCTTCATTTAAACTACATGGAAACAACATTACGTATCGCTATTCAAACCAAGGGCCGACTGAACGAAGAGTCAATAATGCTGCTCGAAGAGACAGGCATCAAGCTGATTGAAGGGAAAAGAAGGCTCATCTCTTCTGCCAAAAATTTCCCACTCGAGGTACTCTACCTTCGCGATGATGATATTCCTCAGTGCGTGGCCGATGGAGTAGCCGACGTCGGTATCGTTGGTAAAAATGAGATGGACGAACAGAAAAAGGATGTGGAGGTTGTAAAATCACTGGGATTCAGCAAATGCCGCTTGTCGCTGGCAATTCCAAAGGACATTGAATATCAGGGACTCAGCTGGTTTAACGGGAAAAAAATTGCTACCTCCTACCCCTCCATTCTAAAAGACTTCCTTGCAGAAAACAATATTCAATCAGATATTCACTTCATCGCCGGATCAGTTGAGATTGCCCCCGGCATCGGACTGGCAGATGCCATCTTCGACATCGTTAGCTCAGGCAGCACCCTGGTCAGCAACAGGCTGAAGGAGGTACAGGTGGTGATGAAGTCTGAAGCAGTCATGGTTGCCGATCCCAAAATTTCCAAGGAGAAGCAAGCCATCCTGGATGAACTGATCTTTCGCATCGAATCGGTCGAAAACGGCAAAGGGAAGAAATACATCCTGTTGAATGCCCCCAACGAAAAACTGGAACAGATCATCAAGGTGCTCCCTGGAATGACTTCACCCACACTGATGCCGCTGGCCAAACCGGGATGGAGTTCGCTGCACTCGGTCATCGCTGAATGTGAATTTTGGGAGGTCATCGGTAACCTGAAAAGAAATGGGGCCGAGGGGATCCTTGTATTACCGATCGAGAAAATGATCTTCTAAATACCACCATGCAAACCTATCGTTATCCGCCAAAAGAGAGCTGGGACCAGCTAACCGCCAGGGCCACTGCAGACTATTCAGCCAAACTCCCCGTGGTTGAAGAGGTCATGCAAAATATCCGCACCCGGGGCGATGCGGCGGTAAGGGAATTTACCGCCAAATTTGATAAAACCCTGTTGGATCAATTCCAGGTTTCAGATCTCGAATTAGCACATGCGGAGACAGAAATTGACGAAGGTCTGGCAATTGCTATCCGAACCGCTGCAAGCAATATCCGCACCTTTCACGAGGCGCAGAAAACAACTGTAAAAAAGATTGAAACCCAACCGGGTGTCATCTGCTGGCAGAGAAATATGCCGATCGAAAAGGTTGGACTCTATATTCCGGGAGGTTCTGCGCCACTTTTTTCGACGGTGCTCATGCTCGCCCTTCCTGCCATGATTGCCGGATGCAAAGAAGTAGTCCTTTGCACGCCACCCAGTCCAACCGGAAAAATCCATCCCGCCATTCTATTTGCGGCAAGACTTTGCAATGTAAACCGGGTGTTTAAGATTGGCGGAATTCAGGCCATTGGGGCGATGGCTTATGGTACCGAAACAGTGCCGAAAGTCCACAAGATTTTCGGTCCGGGCAACTCCTGGGTTACCGCGGCCAAGCAATATGTCTCATTGAACACCTGCTCCATCGACATGCCTGCCGGTCCTTCCGAGCTGGCGGTCATCGGAGACGGCTCGGCCAATCCGGCTTTTGTGGCTTCCGATCTGTTGTCGCAGGCCGAACACGGTCCCGACAGCCAGGTACTATTCATTACCACAGAGGAATCGATGCTCCAAAAGGTTTCTGCCGAGCTCACACTCCAGCTGGAACAACTTCCCCGGAGGGAGACAGCCGTGGCAGCGCTCGGCCACAGCAGGATGCTGCTTCTGGAATCGATGGAGATGGTCCTGGAATTTGTAAATGAATATGCACCCGAGCACTTGATCATTCAAACCGATGAAGCACCAGCCCTGGCTGAGAAAGTTACCAGCGCGGGCTCAGTATTTATCGGCCATTATACGCCGGAAAGCGCCGGAGATTACGCCTCAGGAACCAACCACACCCTGCCCACCAACGGATGGGCACGCTCTGTCAGCGGATTAAACCTGGAGAGCTTTTGCAAAAAAATTACTTACCAGGAGATCACCAAAGAAGGGTTACAGCAACTGGGACCAGTCATCGAAACCATGGCCGAAGCCGAACTGCTTCATGCCCACAGGAATGCCGTAACAATTCGGATTAAAAAATAATTTGAAAATTGGAAAATATGAAAATGTGGAAATTAGGGAAAATCTAATGCAAAAATTAAGGAAATATTTCATCTTAAAAATGAGTAAATCAACGCCTCAGCGTTCTTCATTTACACATTTCCACATTTCCCAATTTCCCAATTAAAATAATGATACAGCATGAATTTTAGCCTACAAGATATTATCCGAGAGAACATTAAATCGTTGAAACCATACTCCAGCGCACGCGATGAGTACACCGGCGAGGCGTCGGTTTTTCTGGATGCCAACGAAAATCCGTTCAATGCTCCGTACAACCGATATCCCGATCCGCGGCAACTGGCATTGAAAAACCAGCTTGGCCAAATCAAGAAGATTTCTTCAGACCACATCTTTCTCGGAAACGGCAGCGATGAACCCATCGACCTGCTCTTTCGCGCATTTTGTGAACCCGGCGCCGACAATGTTGTCGCCATCTCCCCTACTTATGGGATGTACCGGGTGGCCGCAGATATCAACAACATCGCCTACCGGGAAGTGCTTCTGGAGGAAGATTTCAGTCTCAACGCTGATAGAATTCTAACCGCCACGGATTCAGCGACCAAATTGGTTTTTTTATGTTCGCCCAACAATCCTACCGGGAATGCACTAAACCAGGCAGAAGTGTTAAAGATCATTCGCAATTTTAATGGATTGGTTGTTTTGGATGAAGCCTACATCGATTTCTGTCCGGAGAAGACGCTGCTATCCAATTTGGACCAATATCCAAACCTGGTCATTTTGCAAACCCTTTCAAAAGCCTGGGGCCTAGCGGCCATACGGTTAGGAATGGCCTTTGCGTCCCCCGAAATCATTGCTATTCTCAGCAAAATAAAATATCCCTACAATATCAACCTGCTTACCCAGGAAAAAGCAGCGAAAATGTTACTTTCGGAAGAACAAAAGGATAAATGGGTGGAGACCATCCTTCAGCAAAAAATTTTGCTGGCTAATGAGCTGGTAAAACTGCCAATTGTGCTGAAACTTTATCCCAGCGATGCCAACTTTATCCTGGTCAAAACGACATCTGCCAAAACGATCTATCAAATGCTGGTTGAGCGGCAAATCATCGTTCGCGACCGTTCAAAAGTAGCCCTTTGCGGGGAAGCATTGCGAATTACAGTTGGAACGGCGGATGAGAATCGGATATTGATCAATGCGCTTAAAGAAATAGGGGAAATAAATGGAAATAAGTAGAAATAAAGATATAAATTGTAATTGGGGAATGTGTGGGAAGAAAGGATAAAGGATAAAGGATAATGTAAAAAGGATAAAGTGAAGAACGCTATGATCATGATTTCCGTAAACCCTCCAAACATTTAGAACCCTTCAAACTCGTAACTCATGTCTCATAACTTATAACTCATAACTTATAACTCATAACTTATAACTCATAACTTATAACTCATAACTAAATGAAAAAGGTTCTTTTCATCGATCGAGATGGTACGCTGATTGTCGAGCCGTCTGATGATTTTCAGGTTGACAGTCTGGAAAAACTGGAATTCCTGCCCGGGGTTTTTCGTCATCTGCATTCCATCAGCAAACATTTCGATTACGAACTGGTCATGGTTTCCAACCAGGACGGCATGGGTACGGATGCCTATCCCGAAGATAATTTTCATCTGGTACAGGGGAAAGTCCTCAAGGCTTTTGAGAACGAAGGGGTAACCTTCAAAAAGATTTTTATCGATTGTTCTTTCCCTGAGGACAATGCCCCTACCCGAAAGCCCGAGATTGGCCTTTTGCAGGAATACCTGGATGGTTCGTACGATCTGGCCAACTCTTTCGTTATTGGCGACAGGCTTACCGATGTACAAATGGCCAAAAACCTTGGGTCGAAAGCGATCTATTTTGCTCCAGAATCGAGGGCTGATGATTTGATCGACAGCAATCTCAGCTCCTCCTGTGCCATGGTTGCCGACAACTGGGAGGAGATATTTATCTTCCTTTCGGAGCTGGAACGCAAGGCATCCGTTAAGAGGGAAACCAAAGAGACGAACATCTTCGTAGAGGTTAACCTGGCCGGCAAAGGCATTGGCAGGATTTCGACCGGATTGCATTTTTTTGACCATATGCTGCAGCAAATCTCAACCCATTCGGGCTGCGATCTGACCGTTCAGGTAATCGGCGACCTGGAAGTCGATGAACATCATACGGTCGAAGACACTGCCATCGCACTGGGCGAAGTATTTTTGAAAGCGCTTGGCAACAAACGCGGAATCGAACGATATGGGTACTGTCTGCCGATGGATGATTGTCTGGCCCAGGTTGCTATTGACTTTGGTGGAAGACCCTGGCTGGTGTGGGAAGCCGAATTTCAACGCGAATACGTTGGGGATGTTCCGACAGAACTCTTTCACCATTTCTTCAAATCATTCTCTGATGCGGCACGCTGCAATATGAACATCTGGGCCGAAGGCACCAATGAACACCATAAAATAGAGGGAATCTTTAAGGCATTTGCCCGTTCCATAAAAATGGCAGTAAGAAAGGATCCGTTTCAGGATACACTGCCAAGCTCGAAAGGAACGCTATAAAAAAGTTACACAGAGTTGCACAGAGGAGCACAGAGTTACACGGAGAATAAGAAAAAATGCATATATATGTTTATATTTCAGAAATTTAATGGGTCTTTTATAATCTTTTATCTCTGTGTAACTCTGTGCTCCTCTGTGCAACTCTGTGTAAGAAACAATAACCACTATTTATGATTATGCAAACAACCAAAGAGACCGCCATCCTGCTGATCCATTGTCCTGATCAAAAGGGCATATTGGCTGCAGTCACCTCGTTTCTCAATGAAAACAGGGGCAACATCATCTATCTCGATCAGAATGTCGATCGGGCTGAGTCCATCTTCTTCATGCGGGTTGAGTGGGAACTGGATCTCTTCTCCATTCCAAAGGAGAAGATTGCCGACTATTTCGAAACCCTATTTGCAAAAAAATACAACCTTCGTTTTACACTTCATTTTTCAAGCGAACGACCAAGGATGGCTCTTTTTGTCTCAAAAATGTCACATTGCCTGTTCGATATTCTTTCCCGCCAAATGGCCGGGGAATGGGAAGTGGAAATTCCAATGATCATCAGTAACCACAACGATCTTAAAGCTGTGGCGGACAAATTTGGCATCGACTTTTACTGCTTTGCGAAAAACGGTGCCAACAAGGAGGAGCAAGAGGCCAAAGAGATTGCCTTGTTAAAGGAGAAGAAGATCGATTTTATCGTGCTTGGAAGGTACATGCAGGTACTTAGCGATAACTTTGTATCCAAATTTCCCAACCGGATCATCAACATCCACCACTCCTTCCTTCCTGCATTTGCAGGCGCCAAACCCTATCATGCTGCGCACGAACGTGGGGTAAAAATCATTGGGGCTACCAGTCATTATGTAACAGCCGACTTGGATGCCGGACCCATCATCGCACAGGATGTAGTTCGCATCTCACACGTCGACAGCATCGAAAATCTGGTGCGAAAAGGGCGCGACCTCGAAAAAATTGTGCTGAGCGAAGCAGTTTACAAACACCTTCAACGAAAGATTCTGGTTTTTAATAACCGGACGATAATATTTAATTAAAAATTACAAATTAAAGATTAAAAATTAAGATATTATATTGGTATTCAAATAAATACAAGTCCTAATTATAACTCCTTACTTTTTGAATACAATAAAATGTATATCCAGTTTCTATTTAATTTGTGTTATTTGTGTAATCTGTGGTTGGGCGGGATTTTATCTGCGTAATCTTGTCTGAATCAGTGTAATCTGAGGTAAAAAATCAAATCAAATGAAGAAATTAACTTATCTGTTCGTCCTCACCGTTTCCCTGTTTCTAGTTTCATTCTCCTCTTTCGCCCAAATTCCAGTCAAAGAGATTCCGGCCGATTATGGGTATATCGTCAAAATTGGAGACAAAATTCCTGAGTTCTCGACCACCCTTATTAACGGAAAAACATTTTCGAATGCAGATTTCAAGGGGAAGGTGGTGATGCTTCAGTTTACGGCAAGCTGGTGCAGTGTTTGCCGTAAAGAGATGCCTTTTATCGAAAGGGACATCTGGCAAAAGAACAAGGACAACAAAAATTTCGTACTGGTTGGTGTTGACCTTGATGAACCATTGGAAAAGGTAGTCAACTTCCAGAAAGAGATCAAAGTTACTTACCCATTGGCGCTGGACCCGGGTGGGAAAATCTTCGGACTTATCGCCGAGAAGAAAGCAGGGGTAACCCGAAACATCATCCTCGACAAGACAGGCAAAATCGTCTACATGACGCGTCTGTACAAAGAAGATGAGTTCGCCGAAATGGTCAAAGTCATTGAAATGTTGCTCAAGTAAAAATATGACACAGAGTTTCACAGAGAAGCACTGAGTTACACAGAGAGCATTGAAAATAGATTTTATATAATTTTTTCTCTGTGAAACTCTGTGCTGCCTCCTGGTGTTCCTCTGTGTAACATTTATTAAACTCACAATTCTGCATGAAAGTCGCTATCATCAAATACAACGCCGGGAATATCCAATCGGTCGATTATGCCTTAAAAAGGCTCGGCGTTGAAGCCTCCGTAACCGCTGACCCACAGGAAATACGGTCAGCCGACAGGGTTATCTTTCCTGGCGTGGGAGAGGCTTCGACGACAATGGCCTATCTTCGTAAACATCGTCTGGATGAGCTTATCGTCGATCTGAAGCAACCGGTATTGGGCATCTGTCTGGGCTTGCAACTGATGTGCCGTCACTCGGAGGAGAACGACACAGCGTGTTTGGGCATTTTTGATGAGACGGTTAAGAAATTTGAACTTAGACATGATCTGTTGCCATCCATGAAAATACCCCACATGGGATGGAATACCATTTCAGGATTAAAAAGCGATCTCTTTGATCCATCTTTGGAGGAACAGCATTGCTACTTTGTCCACTCTTATTATGCCACCATTGGTTCCGATACTGCTGCAATTTGCAGCTATTCGATTCCATTCAGCGCAGCTCTTCAAAAGAACAATTTTTATGCGGTTCAGTTCCATCCAGAGAAGAGCAGCACGGTCGGAGCAAAAATCCTGGAGAACTTTATTCATCTACGCAAAGATTCGATTTTTTAACACAGAGGATAATTTCCTATTTATGAAGGATTCGATTAGATCAAAAAATACACATCTGCATAAATTTCAGAGAAAAAACAGAGATCACAGAGCTTCAAAAATCGCAAGCGATTTTTCTCTCTGTGCAACTCCTTCTTTCTCAATTCTATTTTGCATATTGTTAAAATGAACATTCCTGTAGAATATCAAATGAAAGAAACAAATCGCTCTGTGTAAACTTTTAACAATTATATTCATTAATGAGCATCGAAATCATACCCGCCATAGATCTGATTGACGGTAAATGTGTCAGGCTTAGTCAGGGCGATTACACCCGAAAAACCATTTACAACGAAGACCCACTCGAGGTAGCCAAGATGTTTGAAGCCTACGGGTTGCAACGGCTACACCTTGTTGATCTCGATGGAGCCAAGGCCCACCACATTGTCAACCACAAAGTGCTGGAGCGGATTGCCCTGAACACAACACTCACCATCGATTTTGGCGGCGGACTCAAAAGCGACAGGGACCTGGATATCGCCTTCGAAGCCGGAGCAGACATGATCACAGGCGGCAGCATTGCTGT
Organism: Prolixibacteraceae bacterium; assembly: GCA_023228025.1. Classification (GTDB taxonomy): domain Bacteria; phylum Bacteroidota; class Bacteroidia; order Bacteroidales; family Prolixibacteraceae; genus CAINVV01. The sequence continues at coordinate 54,774 of JALOCD010000010.1, forward strand.
CAAAGGCCCCGCAATAATGCACAGATGGATTGAGACGTATGGATCAGAACGAATCATTTTGGGCGCTGATGTAGCTGATAGAAAAATCGCAGTAAGCGGTTGGACGGAAGACAGTGGCCTCGACCTTTTCGACTTTATTTCCGGATGGATGGAAAAGGGAATAGACAAGGTCATCAGCACGGATATCACCCGCGACGGAATGCTCACCGGACCATCCATTGCACTTTATCGTGAAATATTGCAGCTCAATCCGGGCATCTACCTGATTGCCAGTGGCGGGGTCGGTTCGGCACAGGATATTATCGATTTGGAGAGGATCGGCGTTCCTGCGGTTATTGTCGGGAAAGCCATCTATGAAGGGAAAATATCGCTGGAGGAGATCGGTAGAATTAACACGGCTAAATTGTCGTAAATTTTGGAAATATGCTGAGTAAACGCATCATACCTTGCCTTGACATCCGGAACGGACAAACCGTGAAGGGCGTTAATTTTGTGAATATTCGCGAAGTAGGCGACCCTGTTGAACTCGGGAAACGTTATTCGGAACAGGGCGCCGACGAACTGGTCTTCCTGGATATCACTGCCACTCACGAAGGGCGAAAAACCTTTGTGGAGTTGGTCAAACGCATTGCATACAACCTCAACATCCCCTTCACGGTAGGAGGCGGAATCAGCGAGCTAAAAGATGCCGATGCCCTGCTGGCCGCGGGTGCGGATAAAATCTCCATCAATTCATCGGCCATCAAAAATCCAAAGCTCATTGACGATCTTGCCCTCCACTTTGGAAGTCAGTTCGTTGTGGTAGCCATCGATGCCAGGGAGGAGAACAACCGCTGGGAAGCCACCATTCACGGCGGCAGGATCCCTACCGGGAAAGAGCTTTTCTCCTGGGCCAAAGAGGCCGAGGACAGAGGCGCCGGCGAGATACTGTTTACATCCATGAACCACGACGGAACCAAAAACGGGTTTGCCAACGAAGCGCTGGCAAAAATGTCCGGGATGCTCTCCATACCACTGATTGCTTCAGGAGGCGCAGGTACCATGGAACATTTCTCCGATCTTTTCAAATACGGTAAAGCCGATGCCGGACTGGCTGCCAGCATTTTCCACTTCGGTGAGATCGCAATACCGGATTTAAAGCACTATCTTCGCAATGCAGGGATAAGTATCAGGTAACCCACTATTGAAGATTGAATGAATGACTGGGTGACTAGGAGACTTGAGGACGGGGCGAGTGCAACAGGCATGTTTTTCACCATCCACAGGAACGAATAAATCCTGATATTCCGTAATTCGTAATTCGTAATTCAATGTCGTTTAGTTAAGAAAACCTTCTAAAGGTATTGATTTTATTGATATTTTGATCAAAATTGTTCTTTGAAATGTTTGTAGTTAGCGGATAATTTTTTATCTTGTGGGATATAAGGGGGTAAC
>JALOCD010000139.1 GCA_023228025.1 Prolixibacteraceae bacterium
AAATATTATAATCCAAATAGGCACCAAAACTAGCCATATTTTTACATATTCGATCGAAGACACATTGTTTATAAGCGGGCGAGGATCAAGGCTGACGCGCAAAACATAGGCGACGATAAAGGCGCCCAATAGCGCCACGAAATCACCTATCACCAGTGTAAATGCGTATACTACAGAGCTACTATTCTTCATTTTGCATACTTCATGCCGGTTGGCCTGCTTTCTGGCGGAGCCAGAAACACCGCCACCTCTTGGTTATTTTGGGCTCACAAACTTGCGATACGCGCTCACGGTACCTTTTGTACAGCTTGCTTGCGTTTCGCGCTTGACTCACCCAAACTAACTCAAGCATGAACCTTGCTATATTATACAATCTATTCACTTTTTATCTTATTAGTTGGTTTGATGCCTGCTAGGCCCAGTACTATGCCAGCCCACAGCCATACATAAACAGCGTTTATATACGTACCAAAGAACAAATACTGAACCATAAATGCTGCCAGCGTTGCAGCGATAGACATATAAATCAGGGAGTATTTGTTTTTAAGATTGGTTTTAATAAATTGCCATAAGCCACTTACGTATAGAATCAACAGAGACATTAAGCCAATAACACCAAGTTCCGAAACAATCAAGACGTAGTAAATATAGACCGTAAGGTTACTCGGGGCGCTTTTATCAATATTGTTAACGACATATGGCCCCAAATTGCCAGCACCTATGCCGGCGGATATGGTGTAAAAATTATCTCTCCAGGCTTTAATTGCAAGTTCGGCAGAGTCTAATCTATCTGTTGTGGAAGCTGTTATCAAACCAGCTGGCACAAAGCTATTACTTCGTACTGTAACCGGGGCTTGTTTTTGGGGGATGTTTATGACCCCAAGAGTCATATGGTCAACCATGCTGACAAACGTGTTGTAGGTGATGTTCGGGGTTGTGCGATGAGCGTAGCTTGCCGAGGCCAATAACAGACTAAACCCGGCGATGACACACAGAGCAGTGAGCATAAGAGATAGTGTTAGCTGTTTAAGATTGACCCCTTTGACAAAACGAGCCAAAACCACAAAAGCAACTAAACCAGCGAATACAGCGATAAAGGCCCCCCGAGAAAAAGTTAAGGTAGCAGCCAAGGATACCAAGCTTAAAGCAGCAATGCTTAAGCGGCTTTTTGTGGTCACGGCTAGGCTTAGGGCTATGAAAAAGAAGGGCAAAAGGGCGTTTGCATAAAACTGCGGTTCGGCAGCTAGGCCGTTGACGCGCGGAAAGCCAAAAATCCCGTTATTGCAGTTTTGGCATAAAATCCCAAGATCACTACTTGTAAAAGTAGCCATTAAAAATTGCAATACACCTAAAACACTAAAAACAATGCCAGCAATCAGCAGGCATTTAATAACATATGCATAATAGTTTTTATTAAGCTCATACTTTACGTACCACCAGGCAGCCACTACTAGTGCTAACAAAAACAATATAGATACCGCCAAAAGGGCACTACGTGCTTTGTATATTGCGCTAAAAAGTCCAGCTATAGCAACTAGTGCCAGCAAAATAATACTCAAAAAAGCTAGTTTGTTTTGCAGGTATAAACTCTTTAGCTTTTTTATTGCCGGTATGGCACAAATAAGCACAAAAATGACTGCGATTATCTGGTACAAGCCAAGCCTAAAAGATGAAAAGTTATAAGCTGGCAAAGCTATAAAAGGGAATTTAGACATAGGGGCCAGCACGATAAGCGATGTGAACAGGCCCAATCGCAACACTTTTAGGCGGGATAATTTTGGTAAATTCATTTGTTTTTATTGTATGCGAGCCGAGCCTATTGTGCTAACCTAAAAATAAGAACATTTTAAAAACAAAGCATGAAAAAACTAACCAAACATACCAAAAAACTACTGGTACAATTTGCCGAATACTCTGTTGCTGGTGGCGCCTATTTTTGGACTGCTTATGTGTTGATTTTGGTCCTGACACCGCTGATAGGCCTTTGGTGGTCAAATATCATTGGTAATGGTATTGGCGTAACTATTAACTTTATATTAGAACGTTACTGGGTGTTTAAAGGCTCTAAAAAACGCCACTTAACAGAGGTATCATTTAAATACATAATTTTTACGGCTTGTAACTTTTTGATAAGTTATTTGATTCTAAGCGGGTTAAGATCGGTTGGTATTCAGTTGGCAATCGGGCAGTTTATCTCAGCCGGGTTCTTTACGGTTTGGAATTATTTTTGGTATCGCTTTTGGGTATTCAAGGGTAAACCTCAGGCCAAAAGGATAAGACATCATGCCTGAAATAGCGGTTAACCCAGCTATCGTAAGGCCGACTAAAAAACAGAGGTTATTATTAGAATTTATTCAAGAATTTATTGCCGAGCATGGTTACAGCCCTTGCTACCGTGAAATTATGAAGGGCTGCGGCTATAATTCGGTAGCCACTGTGGCCCTGCATGTTAACAATCTTATAAAACGGGGGCATCTGCAAAAACGTGACCGATCAGCCAGGTCCTTGGAGATAGTAGCTAGTGGTGCAGAAAAGCCTTTTTTGACCAATCAAGTTAAAGTTGCTGAAGAAAAATGGCTGGTAGACATAATCGAAGCCCGTTTTGCTGACGTAGAAAGTACTGGGGTTCCGGCCGAAAAAGAAGTCGACAGCCTTTATGTTTTAGTCGGGGCGCTAAGAGTATTGGGCCTGGACGGCGCCGCTCAAAGTTTTATGCCGCGGCTCAAAACTATCAAAAAACAATCAGGCCAATCTTAGCCATCTTAGGACCTAAGCGAAAATATCTACTTAACTTTGGCTTTGACTCTTTTGGGCTTATCGGTATCCAAGGTGCCCCATTCGGTCAACACAAAATCGGGGTTCGAAATAAATTGATAAACGGCACCTATGGCCAGCAATACAATTGCACTCAACGCCCAGAACCAAGATGATGTAACGGCTAATGTCGTGGCCGCATAGTTAAAGCTGTCAAGAGGTATTTTATGGAACATCAGTAACACTCCGCCGACAGTTGCTACAGTGCCACCAATGGCAGTAACTAGCACTAAGAAATATTTTGGGATATTGAAGGCAATAGACATGATGGCAAATAGGGCGCCGATAATTATGCCGACTACAGCTGCTAAAAAGCCGCTATGAAAGCCTAGCAGAGTAATAAATCCAGTTCCTATCCAATAGCCAACACTAGCCCCCAAAAGCACTACGGCCAGGCTGTAGAAAAAATAGGCAAACACAGCAAACACTAGCCCAAGTATTAGGCCTATGATAATGCCTAGGGTGGTACCAATAAACTGCTTACCTAGAGCGTCAGCTGTAGCACTAGCCCCAATGGTGAACCCCGCGACCAAACCCCAGATTGGCAAGATAAATCTAGCTAACCGATAACCATAAAATGTTAGGCACAGGCCCACCGCGGCTGCTAAAAGACCAAAAAAGACTTCTTTCATCCAAAACCCCCTTAATGGTCTAATAATAACTCTTTTTGTTGGGGCGCTACAATAAAAATTACACCATTATTGACAAGCGAACAGTGGTATTATGTGCAATGTAAATGAGATGGTTTTTTGGCGCTACAAGACATTTAATTGCTCTATCGGTAGCTACTTTTTTGGTATGGGGCGTTTGTTATTTTGCCATGCACGCCGAGCAAATCAATTTTCACACCCAATCAAGGGCGTATGCTCAGAGCGCAACTGTAGAAAAAGTTCTTAAATTAAAAAAAGTTAAAGTTGAACCAGCCAGACAAAGAGCACGAGCGGAGTTACCTCACCCCCAAAAACTTAGTAGCCCACCCCTAATTGATGTCGTAACAAAATCAATAAATTATCTGACGAAGATTAGTGAACCGTACTGGCCCTACAGAAACGGCATAGATTGTGCTGTGATGAAATGTGTTGCTTTAACATTCGATGACGGGCCATCTTTTGCCACCCCACAACTCTTGGATATTCTTAAATCAAAGCACGCTGTAGCGACCTTTTTTGTAGTTGGTTACAACATTGACGCCAACAAAGGGATACTGCGACGCATGATTGCCGAAAACAACGAGATTGGCAACCATACAATGAGCCATAAAAACTTCAATAAAATACCGCCCCAAAATGTTGCTGCCGAGATCAACGGTGTACAAGATGCTGTTCATAACGCAACTGGCTATAAGCCGCATGTTCTGCGTCCGCCATATGGTGCGGTTAGGCCAGGGGACCTGACTCAGGCTATGTACCCGATAGTTCTATGGGATAACGATCCTGACGACTGGAAGGACCGTGACCAGAATTTGGTGGATAGCCGAGTGATGGCTCCCATCAAGCCAGGTTCGATTGTGTTGATGCATGATTTATACCCCAGCAGTGTCAATGCCGTACCACTGATAATTGATAACCTGCAGAAGCAAGGCTACACGTTAGTGACAGTAAGCGAGCTGTTTGGCTGGAGGGACGCTAATGCGTCGCTACCTAACGGCCAGGTTTTGCGTGGCCGATAACTTGACCGTCAGAATAAGCTGATTGGCTCGTTGACTGAGAGAGGTTTTATCTCTATAATCAGCTGACGTTAATAGCTCATTAAATCGATAATCCGGGGTAGCTCAGCGGTAGAGCGGGTGGCTGTTAACCACTAGGTCGCTGGTTCGAATCCAGTCCCCGGAGCCAATTTTGACACCAAAGTTGACCGTAATACTTAGTAATTACGGTCTTTTTAAATACATTAGACTTTGTAAAAATAAATCTTAGCCAAACATAAGTAGTTCGGGTTTTAAAATTAAAAGCAGCCCGATAATAATCATCAATATGCCACCAACCAAACTAGATATTTTGCTGTATTTAGTAGATATACCAGTCGCTCTTAAGGTAAACATGGCAATCGCAAAAATAATCATATCGTCCAACATAAAAAAGAAGATATAAAGTAATATATAGCCGTAATATTGCCAGGTAGCGAGATCACTCAAGGCTAATACTTGGGTAAAAATGGCTGGAAAGCCAGCCGAACAGACCAGTTCAACCAGATTAACTGCAAAAGCCAGCAGAATAATCCCCCCCAAGGCTAGCCACAGACTGTTTTGTTGGGCAATTGCTTTCATTTTGGTAAAAGTACGTTGCCTTTTTTCGCTGCCAGTTACTTTGCAACCGCTATCATTTCTATTTTTTATGTAGCTTCTTACATTATAGCCCCCGCCAAAAATTGCTAGAGAGCCAATTAGAATACGTACCCAAACTACAAAACCTAAAAACAATATTAGCTGGAGCCATGCGGCCATAAATAAAAAGTAAACAAAGGCGGAAGCAGCTATAAATGTACCCCCCAAAAGCCACATTCGACGCCTATCTTTTAAGCCCAGCAACAAACTTATCAAAAACAGCAATGTCCACATCGCGCAAGGGTTAAAACCATCCAGTGTACCAATAAAAATCGCTAGCAGCGGCAAAGAATAACTTAGGGCATTTATTTCTCCAATAATTGGCAGTTTAACTATTTTTTCTTTTTTGCTTGTTGGTGGCTCAGCTTGAGTTTGCTCGGTAGCTGTTGGAGTGGGTTTGTTGAGTGACGTTGAGCTGACTATCGAACCTATAGAATCAGGGCATTCATTAGCCAAACATTGTTGAATACGATTTTCAATTTCTTTATCTGTAGTCCCCTCGGCAAAACCCGAGAATTCTTTATCACCTATAATTAAAAAAGGTACACCGCTAGCGTTAACACCAAGCTTGTCAGCGGTTTTTTGCATTAGATCAACATTGTTTTGATTATGATAGATCTCGTACGTATTAAGCTTCACTCCCGGATATTTAGGCAATGTCTCGGCAAGAAAAACTTTCTCTTTAGCACCATGAGGGCAACCGTCTCCCCAAAACAAATAGATATTCAAAGATCCTACTGCACTTGTTGCACTAGAACCAAAACTAAAAATAGCCAGCAATAATAAAGGTAATATTATTAATTTTGCGAGTTTATTAATCTTTATTTGTCCTTGTTTTCGTTAATTATTTGAATTAATTTATCTTTTTCTACCTCACCATTTAAACGTAAAAATTCATTACCGCTTTTATCGAAAAATACAAAAGTTGGCAAAGTATCAGTTATCTCATACTTGGTTACAGACTCTTTATCTTCGTCAAAATCGTGGTATTCAGTCTCAAGCCACGAATATTCTTGTTCAATTTCAGCCCATCTCGGCTTCATTACCAAGCAACCAGGACACCAAACGGCACCGAACTTTAAAACTTTCATTTTACCCCCTTATTTATTAATAATTTTTATGGCTTTACCATTTACTAGCGCGCCACTTATTTTATTATAAGCACTTGTTAGTATTCTCTGAAAAGTGCTCTGGCTAGTCATCATTTTTTTGGCACATTCTATTTGGTTCAAATTTTCAACGTTTTTTAATCTTATAGCCTCTAGTTCTTCTAACGTTAAATCTACTATATCTAAAAATCTCAGAGGCACTCCCTGGGGTTTATAAAAAGTGACATCTGGGTTAAAATTAATTTTTCTATTAAGTCGTGGTCTTGGCATAATTGATATCTATCTGTAAATATATAATAATATTGGTTATAAAAGAAGGCACCCCGGCCCATTCAAAAAATGAGCCAGGCACCAAGCCTTCTTTTATTTATTAGTCTCTTTTTTGATGGCTGTTAATTCTTCTTTGAGAACCTCTAGCTCAACCCCTAAGTCTGCTTTTTCTGCCTCAAGTGCCGATTGTTGGTTTTTTGGCGATCTAAAGCTACCAAAGCCCATTCTGGCTCTCCTGCCAAGGCCGGCACCATAACTAGCACCAGTAACACAGGAGCCCATACCACCACCAGTTCTTGGGCCAGCACCAGATGGGCCAGTTGCGTCAAATCTGGGCATAATTTTTCTCCAAATTATGAATGACTATTGTTCGGATAGTTCGACCAATAATTATCTATCCATTATGAGTATATACCCATAATAGATAGATTGTCAACAGATGCAGTCAGCAGGAAGAGCCATTACTGCTACAGACTTTACCACCCTGGCTCTGCCAGTCTTCCAATCCACCAATGTTTGTTACATTTTTATAGCCGGCTTGTTCAAGAATGGTTTTGGCTTGATTTGCCCTGTTACCAGATCGGCAATATAGATAAACGGGTTTTGTCTTGTCGATTTTAGCTAAATTACCGCTTTCAATTTCAGACAAGGGGATATTTAAAGCTCCCTGGGCATGGCTACCGGTGAATTCTTCAGGCGTTCTTACATCGATTAGTTGGCCATTAGAAGTCTCGATTTTTGAACTTATATTTGTAGTTTGCTGATTATTCTTTGTACTTTGTTTATCTTTGTTGCCATTAACAATAAAAAGACCAGCGGCCATTAAGACAACAACAATTATTGCTATAAAGCCAACTTTTTTCAAAATTTTGTCCCCTTTAAGTTTGAGTATAACAAATAAGAGCCTAGCAATTATGTGTAATTTTTAAATTAAAGTGTCATGAATATTGCTGTTTATTAATTAATGATGAGACACTTTTGCCTTTAGGCGTTTGGTGTCTCATTTGTCTCACTTCACCCTGTAAATGTCCGTGACCTGTATGCTGAGCCAAGCATAAGCACTTTGTGTAAGCAGAGTGCTATTGATTTGCCCCTAAATGTTATGATTATTTTGAAGATTATGATTATCAAATTATGGAGGGGGTAGAAACAATGAACTCAAACAGAAAAATCGCAATGATAGTAGGTTTTTTATTTATCATCGCAACTGTGGTGGGTGTAGCCGGCGGTCGTGTTCTTGATTCAGCACTTTCTAAATCAAATTGGCTTGGGCTGGTTTCTACAAACGCCAACACTATTAAAATCGGAGTTACCCTAATGCTAATTGCAGCGCTCGCTTCGGTCAGTATCGCAGTCTGGCTTTACCCGGTTTTGAAGAAATATAACCCGTACCTTGCTTTGACTGCGGTAATATTTAGGGCTATCGAAGCAGTGTTTTATATTGTTGCTGTAGCTGTAACATTGCCACTGATAGCTCTGGGACAGGAATATCTTAAGGCAGGGAGCCCTGATAGTTCGTACTTCCAAACTATTGGTAACTATGTCCTAACTATCAAAGATGGTAGCGGTTTCTTTTTTGCCGTTATACCTTTTGCATTAGGGGCCCTTGCTTACTATTATATTTTCTATCAATCGAGGCTCGTCCCGCGCTGGCTATCAGTTTGGGGCATCCTTAGCTGTCTTGCACTACTCGTTGCCTCGTTCAGTGCTCTATTTAGCGGTCCTCCATTTGCAATTGCTGGTGGTTGGATGATCTTGGCCGCACCCATCGCCTTACAAGAAATGGTTCTAGCAGTATGGTTGATAGTAAAAGGATTTAATCCGTCTGCAATCGCTTCTGAGGCTGCCAAATAGTGCTATGGATTTGTTCTGAACAAGGTTTTTGCAAGCCTACAGAGAGACTAAGTAACACCAGAATAATCTGCATAAACAATTTCTTTTATTAAACTAAGCCTTTTGTCGTCAAAGTCTAGACTTGCAGTTCGCAACTCGTCTGCTAGGGTGAGCCACGACTATTTGTTTTTACAAACTGTCCAGTAAGCATCCCCGTTACTGGATTATCTCTTTGCTATAATCAAATTATATGGATGAAAAATTAGCAATCACAGTTGACAAAACTATTGAAGCACTTGCTAGGATCGAAAGATTTATTGAAAAGTACGGGAGTGATCTAAATAATAATCAGATAGAGAAAATATCTAAAAAGCTCGAAGAACTACAAGCCAAAGTTGGCGAAGTCTGACAATATGGAAGCCTGGTATAAGTACCTAGAACAACTCGATAAAGAAAAGAGAGATATTATCATCGATGTGCTTGCACTAGCTAAGAAGTATGCAGCGGATGCAATTGAAGAAATGCCTTACGGGGTGCCAGGATTTAAATTGAACGGAAAACCGCTAATCGCTGTCGCGGCCCATAAAGAGCACTTTGGCGTTTATCCGTTTAGTCCAAAAGTCATCAAATCAGCAGCAAAGCTCATTGGTAATCATGAAACAGCAAAAGGAACAATCAGGTTTAAATATGGG
>JALOCD010000011.1 GCA_023228025.1 Prolixibacteraceae bacterium
GATTGTTCCTCTTTGGCAAGCCTCTTCAATTTCAAAAAGATTTTTTCCGGGTACCCAACCATCGGCGATGGCCTTGTCCCAGGTTTTGGATGATTTTCTTTGTCCGATGATGACATTGAATCCGTTGTCGCGGAGGTTGAGCGATTGTCCGGGTCCTTGCACACCGTAACCAATGATGGCAATGGTGTCGTTTTTCAATACTTCTTGTGCCTTTGCCAATGGAAACTCTTCACGGGTTACCACATTCTCTTCTGTTCCTCCAAAATTAATCTTAGCCATTTTTCTGTTTTTTGATTTTGTTACAACTAGTATCTTTTATTTCTATCAGTTTCTATTTATTTCAATCTATTTCTATCTATTTCTATCTATTTCAGATTCTGCCCTTCTCCCAGTCCCCTAGTCTCCCAGTCCCCCAGTCTCCCAGTCCCCCAGTCCATCCGCGGTGCTACTTCGCCTTCGCCTCCATTTTTGTAAAAAGCGCGTCCCTTTCGCGAAGAAATTCGGAAAGTCGTTCAACGGGTGAGCGGGTGATGGCGATCCTTCCTGAACGGATGAATTGCAAAACCCCAAATTGGTTCAGTCCTTCGAAAAGTGCCTGTGTCTCCTCTTTGTGCCCTGTTTTCTCAATGACAGTGTACTCTTTGGTAATCTCCAGGATGCGGGCATTGTGACTCCTGATCATCTTCTCAATCTGGTCGCTGTCCATCAGCGCCTGGGTAGTCACTTTGTACAAAGCGATTTCCTGAAAAATCATCTCCTCATTGGTGTGGTAGAAAGCCTTCAGAACATCGATAAGCTTCTCTATCTGCTTGACGATGTTGACCACTTTTTCTTTCTCCTCGTTAATCACAATGGTGAATTTGGAGATTCCGGCGATAGCCGATTCAGAAACAGTCAGACTCTCAATGTTCACCTTTCTGCGGGTGAAGATGATGGTAACTCTGTTTAGCAAACCGATATGATTTTCGGTGTATGCGGTAATGATATACTCTTGTCTCATAATATTTTTGTTTCTGAAGATTATTACAATTCGTCAGCACCTAGCAGACACCTGGATACTGTTCCACCGGCCGGGACCATTGGGAAAATATTGTCCTCCTGTTCGATTTTGACCTCAAGCAGGTAAGGCCCTTTGGCGTTGATCATCTCTTTCATGGCAGTTTCCAGCTCTTTCCTGTCGGAAACTGAGGCTCCCGGAATTCCGTAAGCTGATGCAAGTTTGACAAAATCCGGGCTGGTAATTTCGGTGAAGGAATATCTTTTCTCAAAAAAGAGTTCCTGCCACTGGCGTACCATCCCAAGGAAATCGTTGTTCAGAATCACGATCTTAACCGGCAAATTTTCCTGCGAGATAGTCCCAAGTTCCTGAATCGTCATCTGGATACCGCCATCACCAACAAAGAGAATCACCTCTTTTTCCGGCGCTCCGAATTTGGCCCCCATGGCCGCCGGAAGTCCAAAACCCATAGTTCCCAATCCTCCTGAGGTAACCCACAATCTGGATTGATCAAATCGGGCATAACGGGCGGCAGCCATCTGGTTCTGACCAACATCGGTAACAATCACCGCTTTGTTGTCTGTAAGATCGGTCGACAAGCGTACCACTTCACCCATGGTCAAACCGGGTTTGGTTGGTGTCAGGTCATTCACGATCACCTTGTCATGCTCTTTTTGGCGGGACTGAAGAAATTCGTTTACCCATGCCGTGTGTTTCTTCTCCTCAACCAAAGTAGTCAGCAACCTAAGTGTGTGTTTGGCATCGCCAACGATGGCCACATCCGTTTTGATATTCTTATCAATTTCTGCAGGGTCGATCTCGATGTGAATGACCTTGGCTTGTTTGGCATAGGTATTAATATTCCCTGTAACGCGGTCGTCGAACCGCATTCCAACGGCAATTAAGACGTCACATTCGTTGGTTTTAATATTCGGAGCATAGTTTCCGTGCATACCGAGCATTCCCATGTTCAACGGATGATCGCTTTGAAGGGCTGAAATACCAAGCAGGGTAGAGGCTGCAGGCATTCCGGTTTTCTCGATAAAGCTCAAAAGCTCTTTTTCAGCTCCCGAAAGCAGGATGCCCTGACCATATATAAGATAGGGTTTTTTTGCCTCATTGATCAGATCGGCCGCCTTCTTCAGATGTTTTTTATCAGTTGGGAACTCAGGAACATAGGAGCGAATTTTGGTGCATTTCTCATAGGCAAATTGAAGCTTGCCAAACTGGGCGTCTTTTGTGATGTCCAATAACACGGGACCCGGACGTCCGGTGGAGGCAATATAAAATGCTTTGGCAATGGCCTCAGGGATCTCTTCCGCACTGGTAATTTGATAGTTCCATTTGGTTATAGGCATGGAGATACCAATTACGTCCGATTCCTGGAAAGCATCGGTTCCCAGTAACCCTGAAGTAACCTGCCCGGTGATACAAATTATTGGGGTGGAGTCGATCATGGCATCGGCGATACCGGTGATCAGGTTGGTTGCGCCGGGACCGGAGGTGGCAAAACAGACCCCTACTTTGCCGGAAACACGGGCGTAACCCTGGGCTGCATGAACGGCGCCCTGTTCGTGGCGCACCAAAACGTGCTTTACGTGGTGGCCAAAATCGTAAAGTGCATCATAGATAGGCATGATGGCCCCACCCGGGTATCCGAAAATGGTGTCAACACCTTCCGCAACAAGCGAACGGATCATTGCTTCTGACCCCGACATTTCAACGGGCTCTTTCGGACTATTTTTTATTTTTTCATTTTTAGTTGTCATATCTGATCATTTGTCTAATAAGAATTCTATTTTTTTATTTATTCTTCAATTTCCCCCAGTCTCCCAGTCTCCCAGTCCCCTAGTCCCCCAGTCTTCCTAGTCTTCCTAGTCATCCTAGTCTTCCCAGTCTTCCCAGTCTTCCTAGTCGATCATCCGAATAGCACCCTTATCCGCTGAGGAGACATTTTGCGCATAGGCCTTCAGTGCCCTGCTGATCTCTCTAACTCTTGCGGCTGGTTTGTAGGCTTTATTTCCGTGAGCTTTTTGCTTAGAGATTCTTTCCTCTAAAACTTTATCGCTGACGACCCACTCAATTTTCCTGCCGGGAATGTCGATAATAATTTTATCCCCATCCTCCACCAGGGCAATTTCGCCACCTGCGGCAGCCTCAGGAGAAACATGGCCAATGGAGAGGCCGGAAGTGCCGCCTGAGAAACGTCCATCGGTGAGAAGAGCACAAACTTTATCCAGTTTTCTGGATTTCAGATAGGATGTAGGATAGAGCATCTCCTGCATTCCAGGTCCGCCTTTCGGCCCTTCATAACGGATAATTACCACATCCCCAGGTGTCACTCTCCCTTCCAGGATCCCGGTACATGAATCTTCCTGCGATTCAAAAACCCGGGCTGTACCTTCGAAATGGTAAACCGATGCATCGACACCTGCCGTTTTAACAATACAGCCGTTACGGGCAATGTTTCCATACAAAACTGCCAGGCCGCCCTCTTTCGAATAAGCGTTGTCTACTGCACGAATACATCCGTGCTGACGATCCAGGTCCAGTTCCTGATAATATTTCTCCTGAGAACCCATAACCAGGTTTCGACCCTGGTTCCCGGGAGCCGAGGCATACATTTTTTTTGCTTCCGAACCTTCGCCAACCCTGCCGATGTCCCATTTTTCGATGGCAGCTGCCAGGGTTGGCTCATCCACCCGTGACACTTCGAGGTTCAGTAAATTTTTTCTTTCCAGTTCGCCCAAAATACCCATGATACCACCGGCTCTGTTAACATCCTGCATATGGTAGGCGGAACTTGGGGCTACTTTGCATATACAAGGTACATTGCGCGAAAGCTGATCCATCTCTTTCATGGTAAAGTCGACCCCGGCCTCGTTGGCAATGGCCAAAAGGTGCAATACGGTATTGGTCGATCCACCCATGGCAATATCGAGGGTCATGGCATTCATAAAGGCATCACGTGTCGCTATGGAACGGGGAAGTATAGCTTCGTTTCCATCGCGGTAGTAACTGTAGGTAATTTCAACAATCTTTTTCGCAGCCTGTTCAAAAAGCCTTTTCCTGTTGGCGTGGGTGGCAACAATGGTGCCGTTTCCCGGCAGGGAGAGACCGAGCGCTTCCGTCAGACAGTTCATGGAGTTGGCGGTAAACATACCTGAGCAGGAGCCACAGGTAGGGCAGGCATCCTGTTCAACTTCCGACAGAAGCTGTTCGTCGATCGAATCGTCGGCGCCCATCACCATGGCATCCACCAGGTCGTATTGCTTGCCGCGGATTTCGCCTGCTTCCATCGGACCTCCCGAAACGAATATGGACGGGATGTTCAGCCGCATGGAAGCCATCAGCATACCGGGGGTAATTTTGTCGCAATTAGAGATGCAGATCATGGCATCCGCCTGATGGGCATTCACCATGTACTCGACACTGTCGGCAATCAGATCGCGGGAAGGAAGCGAATAAAGCATTCCATTGTGTCCCATCGCAATCCCGTCGTCGATGGCAATGGTGTTGAACTCGGCAGCGAAGCATCCTTCAGCTTCCACCAACCTTTTCACCATCTGACCTACCTCGTGCAGGTGGGCATGACCTGGAACAAACTGCGTGAAAGAGTTGACAATGGCAATAATTGGTTTACCGAATTGGCTCTCTTTCATGCCATTGGCACGCCATAAACTTCTGGCACCTGCCATTTTACGTCCTTGCGTAGACTGATTGCTTCTTAACCCTTTTTGCATAATTTAGTTTTAAAAAAAGAACCTTCCTCGTTATGTTGAGAAAGGTTCATCTATATTTTGTCATCACAAAGACTTTACCTCCTCATACCGTACAGACGAGAATTAGAATGACCACGAGGAGGAGAATGTCAAAGGATGTCTTCATGTACTTCTTTACGCTTTAGCTTTTTTAATGTTTCAATGAATGCCAACACAACCATAATTGTATTTCATCCGAGGCAAAAGTATCAATAAAAAAATCACTACAAAATAAAATTGTAAGTAATCAAGGTTAAATAATTAATAAATCGTTGATTTTATCCTCATTTTATTCTGGTTTGTGAATTCTAGAATATTTTAACCAAAAATTCAAAATTCATATTTGTATGTGGTTCAAGCAAGTCTATTCCAACGCATCCTCTAAGTTATCAGGACTTTGGGCAGTATGGAAGTTTAAACTAATTTTGCATTGGAAGGAGAATCGGTTTCAATGTAGTCTACAATCGAATCCAGACTGTTTGAATCCTGATTGGCAGTTGAAGTTACTTTTCTTAGTCGTTATAGAAATTTAACAATATAGATTCCAGTAATTTAGTTGTTTCCTGCGATTTGAGGTCGAAATTATTGATCAGGATGGCAAAGAGTATCGTTTTATTGCTTTTGCTCCGCATCAGACCGGCAATGCACCTGACGTGCGCCATTGATCCTGTCTTGGCAATGACATTTTTTTCAAGTGGTGTTCCTTTGAAGGAATTTCGCAGGGTGCCATCCACTCCTGCGACTGGGAGTGAATTCAGGAAGATCATCCTGTTGGGGCCGTCGTAAATATATTTCATCGTTTCGACAAGCATTTTGGATGTCAGCGCATTGCTTCTAGTCAGACCACTCCCGTCTGCCGGGAAAAACCCACGGGAGTCGATCCCTTTGTCCAGACAAAACTTATGGTAAGCTTCCAATCCTTTGGCCCGTGAGGGTTCTCCCGAATATTTTCTGCCAATCTCACAAAGAAGGTGTTCGGCATACAAATTGAGACTCTCCTTGTTTAAAGGGACAATAATCTCCTTCAGGGGAGGAGAGAGCTGGGTACCCACCAGTGTTCCGGCGCTTTTTTCACCCTCCGGCATTTTGATGACATCTCCTGAAAGATCAATTCCCTCCTCTTTCAATTTTTTAAGAAGGGCTTGTCCGGCCATTTGCGGCGGATCAGGCATTGCTGCCTTGATCACAAAATCGGTTTGATCGGCAGGTATGGTCCCTTCAATGGATTGGTGCAAGGATCCGGGTGCACCATACACAATGGTGTGGTCTCCGGCTTCGGCAGAAGAGGTCACGTTGTTGTTTAAAATGAGACCAGGTATCTCCGGATTAATTGATTTGATTGCTGTTTTTACGCCGACTGCTTTGGATGAGCTGAAATGTATATCGTAAAGGTTGTCCTTAAATGTGAGCGCTGAAACACCTGCACCGTAATAATTCCCGATATCGTCCCATGCCCAGCCACCAGGTACGGAAGCATGCTCAAGGGATGAAAGATCGAGTAAAATATTGCCCTTGATTTTTCTGATCCCACTCTTTTTCAGTTGAGCGACCCAGTTTGACATACAATCCTTGTAGTGATCCTCAAAAAAGGAGGAAAAGAAAGCAGGATCGCCACCCCCTTTCAGAATGAGATTTCCTGTTAAGGCGCCATTTTGAGGGTCGATATTTCCAGAATAATATAGAGAGGTTGAAAAGGTATAATCGGGACCCAGGATTTCCAAAGCGACAGCAGTGGTAAAAAGCTTCATTGCCGAGGCGGAAGAGAGACTCTTCTGATCTGTTTCAAAAAGCAGATCCCCTGTTCTGGCATCGATGGCATAAATGCTGTATGAAGCGGTCGATAAATTCCCGGAACTAAAAAAATGGCCAACAGAATTTTTTTGCGCGAATAATGGTTGGAGATGAATACTGTAGAGCAGAATGAAAAGGAGTAATGGTCGCATTTTTTAGTCTTTGGTTGTTGCTTGTACAAAGATAAACAACCCTGTAAGAGTAGAAAATTTCAGAACCAATATCCCAGCGATAGAAAGGGGATAAAGTCTTTGTTGAAGCTTGTAAAGCTCAAATTTAATTCAATTGGGCCAACCACACTGTCGTAGGCACCGTTTAAACCAAAACCGAAGATTGTTTTTTGATTGGTCAGCAAGAGGTTTTCCTCGCTGTACAAGCCAAAATCGCCCACAGCGGAGATGTATAATTTCTCCCACAGTCGCAACCTGGCTTCCAGTCTGGCTGCCCCTACACTGCTGGTATTGATCTCCATCCTGTGTAAGCCGTTGAATGGCATGTTGTTTTCCATGTAATTGGTCTGTTGGACACCTCCCAAAAATGACCGATGGAAATAGGATTCTTCTTTGCCGAAAATGAGCCGGCTGTTGAGGGAATAGAGGAGGGTAATCCGATCGGAAACAGAACGGGCCCTTTTGAATGAGAAATCACCTATCAGGATTGGATTGTTGTTCCCGTTGTTTAGCAAAAATTTAGCGCTGCCACTTACATTTGTTCCCCTGGTCGGGAAGTAAATTTTATCAAGCCGGTTGTGTTCTATTTTGGCAAAGATGTTGAAAAAGGTTTTGTTCCTTATATTGTATCCTGTTGTATCACCAATGGCAGACCCTAATTTGTAACTGTCCATTGACGCGCCCAAGGTAAATCTGGTGGCATCGGTGATGAAAGAATGGGCTGCCACCTGAAAATTAAACAAGGACATCTCTATTTCAGCAGTTTTATTTTCTGCGGAATAACGGTAATAGCGATCTGCTACATACATCAATTTCGAGTAGAATCCAGGCTTCCATCCCCGATCTATTGAATATTGTCCCGCGAACATCGGATATTGTGAAAGTTTGGCATCCATGGATAACCTTGATCCAAAGAAATTCTGGTTTCTGATGGTGATGTTGATCAACATGGCAGATCTCAAATCGGAGTCGTAGTGCAGTCCGGCATTGATCATGTTGTTTTTGCGCTCTTTAACCTCAACCTTCAGGGTTTTCTTTTTGTTCCCTGCGAGCTGGTAGTTCACATATTCATAATTTCCGGTTGAGTAAAGTCGCGAAATACCATTTCTCAAATGTTCGAGGGTTACGTGCTGATCTCGTTTGATCCCTGTCTGACCGAGATAAAAAGCGATTTTGGCGCGATCGGTGCCAGTTACTTCTATCTGATTTATAACCAGTGTTGTATCTTTGTTAATAAGGTGATGGATGGTTTGTGGCTTTGCCACCAATTGAAGCGAATCCCGCAATCGAATCAGTCTTGGCAAAGCCCTTCGGGCCGCCTCTTCTCCCCGCTTAATAAGTTCTTCAGCCGATTCGGCATTAAAACTTGCAGCTGAATAGCCATGAATGTAGGGTCGGATATAGAAATCGACCGCTTTGGCATTTTGATTGCTTTTCTGCCTTCCCATAAAGTTCATCATTTGGGATACCACCTCCGGGATACCTTTCAGGTCTTCCGGGGTCATGAGGCTATCCATGATGTCTACGCCAATGATGATGTTTGCCCCCATCTGTCGTGCCCTGTCAACAGGATAATTGTTGACAATTCCGCCATCCACCAACATCTGGCCGTTGATTTCAGTCGAAGAAAATGCTGCCGGGATCGCCATGCTGGCCCGCATGGCTTTGGGAAGATATCCTTTGTTGAGCACCACTTCATCTCCGGTAGTCAGATCGGTCGCAATGCAAAGAAATGGAATGGGAAGTTTGGAAAAGTCGTAGACATCATGAAATCCAAGGGTAAGGTAGGAGAAGAGTTCCATGGCATTCTGGCCATTGAGCACTCCATTTGAGAGGTTCAGTTTCTTCTGGTCAAATGGGAAGCTTACATTGTACCGCGATTCATCCTGTTTATCGAAAGGGGTAACAAACTCCGGTTTGTATTCATTGCTCAGCAGAGTGCCCCAATCCTGTCTCTTGACAATTTTTTCGAGTGTAGCGGCATCGTACCCACAGGCGTACAAACCCCCGACAATACTTCCGATGCTTGTTCCGGCAATGTAATCTATTGGAATTTTTGCCTCTTCCAATACTTTTAATACGCCAACATGGGCAAATCCTTTGGCGCCCCCACCCGATAAAACCAGTCCGATTTTAGGCTTGGTGTTGGCAGTTTGCCCAGAAAGATAAAAGGCAAAACAGAAGAAAATTAATATGATAGCCAATTTTTTCATCCATGATTGGAATTGCAGTATGAACATAACAATTAGTATGGCGAAATTCCCTAATAAAAAGTTATTTTATTATTAAATTAAATAGGGGTAAATTGAAGGTTAACTGTCTTGAAAATAGGAAGCAAAAGAGTGATGGTGGATCAGGGGAATTATAAATCCCTCTTGCAGATCATCTCTATTTGAGCTGCGCCAATTCTAAAAGTTTATTGATAGTCATTCTTTAATTTAAATTCTTTTCAAAATGAAAACGCCAATTAATTTCAGTTTTAACAATGGCCTTCAGCGGATGCTGCTCATGTTGATTGTTATTTGGTGCAGTGGTTTAAAGGCTGAAGCGAATTTGATCAATACGGCCGATTCACTTAAATACAAGCAATTCAAGGGATCTGTGATTGATATGGAATCGCGCAAAGCCCTCGGTTTTGCGACATTGACCCTGGAGGGAACCAACCTCTCAACGGTCGCCAACAGCGAAGGGGAATTTTCATTTAAAGTGCCACACAACCTGGCGACAGGAAATGTGGTTGTCTCTTACCTCGGACACAAAGACAAAATCCTCAGTCTAACAGTCCTTAAACCTGACAGGAACCGCATCGAACTCGAATTGCTGACAGTAACGCTGAGCACGATAAGCGTCCATCCCAGGGATCCTGATATGCTCATGAGCGCCATCATGAACCAGAGAGCGCAGAATTACAGCCAGGATCAGAACAAAATGATCGTATTTTACCGTGAAACGATAAAAAAGAACAAGACATACGTCTCTCTTTCTGAGGCCGTATTGGACCTGTACAAGCAACCCTGCTTATCAGGCAGGTCAGATCAGATTGAGCTTTCCAAGGGAAGAAAGAGCACAGATTATACCAGGTTGGATACCATTACCTTCAAGTTGCAGGGCGGCCCATATACTTCGGTGTTACTCGATATCATGAAAAACCCTGAAATGGTTTTCACAGAAGAGATGATGAAAAACTATGATTTTATCATTGAGAATATATCCAAAATTGGCGACAGATTGATGTATGTGATTGATTTTAAGCAAAATGAAAACACAAAGGAGCCGCTATACTATGGTAAATTGTATGTTGATACGGAAAGTCTGGCCATTATCAGCGCCACATTCAGCCTGAATATCACCGATAAGTTTGCAGCGGCCGACCTGTTCATCAGGAAGAAACCCATGGGGGCAAAAGTCTATCCTACAGAGGCAACCTATCAGGTGAACTACCGTGAAAAGGGCGGAAAATGGTTTTTCGGCTACTCCAGGGCTGAGATTATTTTCAAGATTGAATGGAAGAAAAGACTTTTCAATACCCATTATGCAAGTACGATCGAGATGGCAGTTACCGACTGGACCAAAAGTCCTGTCAAAAACGCCAAACCAACCGATCGGCTGAAGCCTTATGTGGTCATGATGGATGAAGTATCCGGTTTTGCGGATCCTGAATTCTGGGGGGTATACAATGTAATTGAGCCTGAAAAATCAATCGAACAAGCAATCAGGAAGATTCAGCGAAAGATGAAGTACAATTAAACTCCCCCTTTCCAGGGTAATTTGCAGAAAGATAAATTAGAAAATAGCACTGTAGAAATAACATAATGTTCCTGATCTATCTCATGAATTCCTTTTTCTTAAAGGGGAGTTGGGGAAAGATCAGGAATGTGTTTAATAACATGTTAATCAGGGGGTAACCTTATATCATTTTTTGGTATTAAAGTTGTTGATAACCTAAGATACCGAAAGGTCTAAACCGTAGTTTGTAAGTGCAGTCCCCTTCCTTTATTAACTGCACTTGAATACCTAAAATACACTTTGCAGTTATAAGTTGACTTAAATCCCCGAAGGCTCCTTGTTTCCCGGCAAAATTTGTTGACAGTTGTTTACGCGCCTGCACTTTCGTGGTATGTGCCTCCCAGCAAAATCGATTTGGAATTTGAATCATCAGGAGGTTCGCAGTTACTTCGCTGGCTGTTTTTGAAATTGTACTCGATCCGGGCTCCATTTCTATGAAAACTGTCACAGATGTTGAAGAATAGTGCTTGTGATTGCCGAATAACATCCAGACGCAGAAGCTGATGATAAATGTCCGTTAGGTTTGTTTCTGGGCGTATTGTCGGTTATGTAGAATAGGTGAGAATAATTATACCGATAACTAAGAAAATGATTATAATCATTAAATCTGACAAAAATGAAAACACCAACCATCGCTTTAATTTTTGTTGTCCTTTATGCATTCATTGATCCAGTTGTTTCAATTGCACAACAAAGAAAAACAATTGAGAAGGATGGGAAAATAGAGGTTGACCTATTGGATTCTAATAAATTACTCTATGATTTTTACATTGAAAAAGATTCCCGCGTACAATATGTAATTAAAAACTTCAATCGTAATTTGTACAATATTAATTTTAACCATGTACAAAACAGCTTCTTTGCACAGGAGCCTCCCATCTTTAAACTTATTTCGGAGATTGATGTAAGCAAGATTATCAGCCCAAAAGAAGGGAAAGATGATAGACAACCTAGAGATGATCGAGAAAGGAAAATGCAAAATTTTCAAATCGCTAAAGATAATATATCAGATAAAGTTGGGTTATTCAAATCACATATGGAAGCTGTCAAATCGTTGCAACGATACTATCAATCATTGGGCGATTTGCAGTTTAACGGATGCGAAAAATTCGACTCAATAAAAAAGTCTAAAATCACTTTTACGCAAGAAATTCTCGCAAAACTTGGCAGTAATGATATAGATAAAACAGATGAAACAAAATTGTTTACAGTTTTAAAAGACATTTCTAATGAGAAATTTGAATCGGCATCTAAACTCTATGATGAAATCATTAAGGCATATGCCAAATTGAAAGAATCCCTTGC
Organism: Prolixibacteraceae bacterium; assembly: GCA_023228025.1. Lineage (GTDB taxonomy): Bacteria > Bacteroidota > Bacteroidia > Bacteroidales > Prolixibacteraceae > CAINVV01. The sequence continues at coordinate 11,811 of JALOCD010000011.1, forward strand.
ATCAATCATCCAGATAAATGATCAGGTGGTTGCTGCTGAAAAGAAGGCAGAGATAAAAATTTCTTTGAACAATGAAATTGCCGATGAGAAGCTATATTTAGAAAATTTGACAGAATTGATTGGCGATATCAAAATTTCACATGTTAAAATAACGGACTTAGAGTCAGCTGGGTTTGTCAATTCAATGTGCAAGTCCTATAGTCAGATCAATGAATCGAATTTTACCTATATTTCGCCTTCAATAAGAGCGGACAAGGATGAATTGGTCATTACTATTGATATTCAGCCAAAGGAAGTATTTACTTGTAACATTAATTCGGCAAAATTCAATGGGGTATATACTGGCAGTATATATGGACTAAAGATGAATTTCAGCACGGGTATTTTTTTAATATCAGGCGCAAATATTTTTGATCAGACCTATAGGTTGGATTCAATTGTTGGGAATAAGAGCAACTGGAAAATAAAACAAAACGACAATAAAAGCAGGGTGCTGCCTGCATTGGGTGCTTTGATGCATATTTATTGGAAGAGGCCAGCCCAATTTGGTTATGGTGGTACTTTGGGTCTGAGCATTAACAACCAAACCCATCTAAACTATCACCTTGGTGGTTCTCTGTTGTTTGGCGAAAAACAAAGGTTGATCCTTAGTTTGGGGGCTACACTAAGCCAGGTATCGCTAATTGCTGATCAGTGTTCTGTAGATCAGGAAGTTTCAAGGTCTGTGACTTCAGTGCCCGTTCAAAATTTCTACAGATGGGGGTTTTTCCTTGCAATTACCTATAATATAAATACCAATTAGCAGAATTGAAAGGGTGACTTTGCCTATGTGCGATTCACGCTTATAGTGATTACCTGTTGTTACCTTAGGTTTGCACTGCTGTTTGTTCGTGGGTCAGGAATATCCATGCTTTTCCAAATCCCGCAACATGATTTTTACATTAACAATTTACCTTCACCTGTGTTGTTTGATTTACATTTCTTCCAGTTTCATTAACTTCGTGCGGTTTTTATCAAAAAATTAGTTATCTTACAGGTAACGAATAGATTGTATCACTTTAATATCACACAAAATGTTAATAAGTAAAGTCCTCGGAAGAGAAATTCTTGATTCACGCGGTAACCCAACCGTAGAAGTAGAAGTAACCCTTGAGAGCGGTTTTGTTGGCCGTGCAGCAGTACCATCCGGAGCATCAACCGGAGAGAACGAGGCAATTGAGCTTCGCGACGGAGACAAGAAAAGATATCTTGGCAAAGGCGTCTTGAAAGCTGTTGAAAATGTCAATACAGTTATTGCAGAGCATGTTGTTGGAATGAGCGCCCTGAACCAGGTTGCCCTCGACCATGCACTGATTGCCCTCGACGGAACCAAAACCAAATCAAAACTGGGTGCCAATGCTATCCTCGGTGTTTCTCTGGCTACAGCCAAAGCCGCAGCTGCTTATCTTGAAATGCCACTTTACCGTTACATTGGTGGTGTGAACGCAAGAACATTGCCTGTACCGATGATGAACATTATCAATGGCGGTTCCCACTCCGATGCCCCAATCGCTTTCCAGGAATTTATGATCCGCCCGATCGGCGCATCCTCTTTCCGCGAAGCTTTGCGCATGGGCGCTGAGGTATTCCACAGCCTCAAAAAAGTATTGCACGACCGCAACCTCAGCACTGCAGTAGGTGACGAGGGTGGTTTTGCCCCGAAACTGGATGGTACCGAAGATGCATTGAACAGCATCATCCTGGCCATCAAAAACGCCGGCTACAAACCGGGCCGCGCCGAGGAGGGTGGTGAAATCTCCATTGGCCTCGACTGTGCTGCCTCCGAATTCTACAAAGACGGAATTTACAACTATGCCAAATTCGAAGGGCCAAACGGCGCAAAGCGCAACAACGTTGAGCAGGTAGAATTTCTGGCTTCCCTGGTTGCAAACTTCCCGATCGACTCCATCGAAGACGGTTGTTCAGAAAACGACTGGGACGGATGGGTTATGCTGACCGAAAAACTTGGTGACAAATGCCAGTTGGTTGGTGACGATTTGTTCGTGACTAACGTGGAATACCTCCAAAAAGGTATCGAACTGGGCGCTGCCAACTCTATCCTGATTAAGGTCAATCAAATCGGAACCTTGACCGAAACCCTGGATGCCATTGAAATGGCCCACCGTGCAGGATACACCAGCGTGACTTCCCACCGTTCAGGTGAAACGGAAGATGCCACCATTGCCGACATCGCGGTAGCTACCAACGCAGGTCAGATCAAAACTGGTTCACTGAGCCGCTCCGACAGGATGGCCAAATACAACCAGTTGCTCCGCATCGAAGAGGAGTTGGGTGCTACAGCTGTTTACGGGTATAAAAAAGTAATTAAGAAATAAGAAAGCGTTTCTGATATATTGAAAAGGCATCCAGATGGGTGCCTTTTCTGTTTTTAATTGGGATTGAAAATTTCTGAAATTGAGGAAATTTGGGTAAATTGTAGATAAAATGATTCGTGGAACTCCTGATGCCCTTCGACCCTTCGACGGTCTCAGGGACCGATGATTGCTACATACAATAGAAGACCCTTCGACAAGATCAGGGACCGGGAATTGTAAACAAAAATTGACCTTGCTCTTCGACAGCCTCAGGAAAGTTGTTTGAGAGGATTTTTGTAGAACTCCAAATGCCCTTCGACAAGCTCAGGGGAGTCCAAGCTCAGGGAGGTTCAACGGATTAATGTACTCAACCCCGAAGACCCTTCGACAAGCTCAGGGACCGGCGTGACAGTATCAATTAATTACCCTTCGACAGGCTCAGGGAGGCGGTTTGAATGATAGATGCGTATTTTATATGAAAAAATAATATTAAAGAAGATGATAGCTTACATGTACATCTTACTTTGTTCCAATGGTTGTTACTATGTTGGGAGTACAACAGATCTGGATGCCAGAATGATGGAACACGAGAATGGAGTTGGCGCCAATTTCACCAGTAAACATTTACCGGTCAAATTGATCTATTATGAAGAATTCCCCAGGATAGAGGATGCTTTCTATCGAGAGAAACAGATTCAGGGCTGGAGCCGAAAAAAGAAGGAAGCTTTAATTCATCAACAGAAAGCGCTTTTGGTCACCCTTTCAAAAAACTACACCCAATTTCACTATCAGAAATCACAATAAATTGCTCCCTGAGCCTGTCGAAGGGCAAACAATCTCCCCCTGCATTAAAATTGCGATTCAACTTCCGGTCCCTGAGCTTGTCGAAGGGTCTTAATCGCAGATTCAATCAAAAATATCATCCCAAATTCTCTGGATCTTAGGAATAGCACAAACTCTATCTTGCCCTTATTCATTTAATTGTCAAACAACTACCAATCCCTGAGCTTGTCGAAGGGTTTCGATCACGGCACAATTGGAGAAATCGTTACTTCGTTCCTGAACCAGTCGAAGTGGAAATGATCTTGCAAATTAGCAATTACCGGAGTCCAATAATCTGTAATCTGTAATTTTTAATTTGTAATTTTTAATCATCTGTTATCCACCTTCTCCGGATATAAATCATGGTTCATCAACCTGTACTCAGCCATCTGAACGAATTTGGTTCCTGGTTTGCCATAATTGCAGTAGGGGTCAATGCTGATGCCTCCCCTGGGGGTAAATTTTCCCCAAACTTCGATATACCGGGGGGCCATTAGTTTGATCAGGTCCTTCATGATAATGTTGACGCAATCTTCGTGGAAATCGCCATGGTTCCGGAAGCTGAAGAGGTAAAGTTTTAAGCTCTTGCTCTCCACCATTTTGAGGTCCGGAATATAGCTGATGTAGAGTGTGGCAAAGTCAGGCTGACCGGTTATGGGACAGAGGGTCGTGAACTCCGGGCAGTTGAATTTTACCCAGTAGTCATTGCCGGGATGCTTGTTGTCGAATGTTTCCAACACATCAGGGTGATAATTGAAATCATAGGAGGTCGACTTACCCAAGCTATTTAATTTGTCCATATGCGTCAGAATTTAAGTATTTTACCAATCCCCTGTTTCTAAGTTTGCACGATGGGCAGGTACCGCAACCATCCCCCGGGATGCCGTTATAGCATGTAATCGTTTCATTTCTCACCAGATCAAAAACATCCAGTTCATCGGCCAATCGCCAGATTTCAGATTTATTGAGCCACATCAGGGGCGTGTGAATGCGGTATTCATAATCCATTGAGAGATTTAGCGTTTGATTGAGCGAAAGAATAAAATCGTTGCGGCAATCAGGATATCCGCTGTAATCCGACTGCCCCACACCTGTTATGAGGTCGTGAATGTTGTTTGCTTTGGCGAAAATGGCCGCATATGTGAGAAAAAGCATATTTCTTCCTTCCACCAGGGTGTTGGGGGGCCGGTGATCGGGCTGATTAGTTTCTATTTTTATGTTTTTGTCTGTCAGTGCATTGTGAGATACGCTGCTGAGGAGGTCCAATTGAAAAATTTGCAGCGGAACACCTGCTGCATTTGCAATTTTACCGGCAGCGGTCAGTTCAACAACATGTCTTTGTCCATAATTGAAAGCAATCGCTTCAACCTGGTCAAAATGTTTTTTTGCCCAGAAAAGACAGGTAGTGGAATCCTGTCCACCCGAAAAAACAACCAGCGCCTTCCTCCGATCCATCAGACTTGTTGAAATAGAAAGGGATTATAAGAAATAGCATGGTCATAAGTATCTGATCCCTCAACTTTTTTAACCCATTTCACCACGACAATTGTCAAAGGTAAAATCACTATTTCATAAATGGTTTTGATGAGGGCCTGTGTAAAAATCATGACGATCAAAGCTTTAAACGGCAGATTTCCGGCAAAGGCGATCATAATGAAAATCATCGAGTCGGCCGTTTCGCCAACCAGGGTAGAAAGTATGGCACGTACCGAAAAATTCTTTCCCTTCATCAACACCTTCACCCTGCTCATCACGATGGCATTTAAAAAGGAACCGACAAGATAGGCCATGAGACTGGCAACCACGATGCGTGGTGTACTGCCCAAAATAGTATTAAAAGCCTCCTGGTTGCGCCAGAAAGGAGCTGCCGGCACGACGATGGCAAGCGAGAAAAACAGGACTGCCAGAATGTTAACGGCAAACCCGGACCAGATAATTAGCCGGGCCTTCCGATATCCCCATACCTCCACAATCACATCATTGATGATATAGGCGATGGGAAAAATCAGCACACCGGCAGGTGCGGCCCAGGAACCAATTAAAATAATTTTTGTAGCTAAGATGTTGGATATCAACAAACAAATTGCAAACAGAATGCCTGCAAGCATAAACAGGACAGAAACGGATCTTTTCATTTTACTTGTTTTTTACGTGGTGTTCAAGCACACGGAGTGAATGACTCAATTTTGCTGCGAAGGTATGTACAATAAGGGAAATGTCCTAATTTGAAGATGCCATCTATATATTTACTACACTCAAAAATCAAAAAGTGAAGTTTCAACTTAATTTTTCTTAAATTTTAATCTATTTTTATCAAAAAATATTACAAATCCCCGTGTTCCCCAATTTGTAATCTTTAATTTGTAATTTGTAATTTTTTTCTGCCATACTAACAAATAAATTTTCTCCATGAATGTACTATTAGGGATTATTTTTCACTCGATCGGAGGTTTTGCCTCCGGAAGTTTTTACATGCCTTTCAAAAAAGTAAAGGGCTGGGCCTGGGAAAGTTATTGGATCATTGGCGGGCTCTTCTCCTGGCTGATCGTTCCTCCATTGGCCGCTTATCTTACCGTACCCGGATTCGCGGCCATCATCGGTTCCGCATCCGGCAACATTCTCGGAATAACATACATGATGGGACTTCTTTGGGGGATCGGGGGATTAACCTATGGCCTTGGTGTCAGATATCTCGGCATGTCGCTCGGTAATTCCGTGATTCTGGGCTTCTGTTCCGCCTTCGGAGCATTGGTTCCCTCCATTTACTATTCCCTCCATCCAACCGTTGGGAAAGTATCATTTGTCGACATGATCACCCATCCCGGAGGTCAGTTGGTTCTTCTGGGCGTAGTGGTTTGCCTGACAGGTATCGCAATCTCAGGAAGTGCAGGCTGGAAAAAAGAGAAGGAGCTTTCACCGGAGCAGACTCAGGCAAGTGTGCAGGAGTTTAGCCTGGTCAAAGGTTTGATCATAGCGACAATATCCGGTATCCTCAGCTCTTTCTTTAATTTTGGTATCGAAGCCGGAAAGCCAATGGCCGAAGAGGCCGTCAAGGCAGGGTTCAACCCGTTGTTTCAAAACAATGTAACTTTTGTGGTTATCCTCTGGGGCGGACTCACCACCAACCTGATCTGGACCACCATCCTGAACCTTAAAAACAAGACATACGGCAATTTTACCGACCTTAAAAAGCCGCTGTTGAACAACTATTTCTTCGCAGCGCTGGCCGGAACAACCTGGTTCATGCAATTCTTTTTCTACGGAATGGGAGAGAGCAAACTGGGCAATGGCGCCAGTTCCTGGATCCTTCACATGTCGACCATCATCCTGACAGCCAACATGTGGGGTCTATACAACAAAGAGTGGAAAGGGGTTTCGCCCGCTACCTTCCGCACTTTCGTGATCGGGATCGCCACCATCTTACTTTCTGTCTTCATTGTCGGAATTGGCAATTCGATATAAACAAAGTTAATTTTCGAATATTCTCCCTGAGCCTGTCGAAGGGTAAATAAAGAAACGAAGAATCGGTCCCTGAGCTTGTCGAAGGGTCGAAGGGTCGAAGGGCCGAGAGGTAAAAGCAAAGTGCAAAAATTATGACAACAAATAGTGACACCATGAACAACGAAATGATTCTTAAATCCTACGCCACCGCCAAAGAAATCTATGGCTCCTTTGGCGTAGATACCGATCTGGTCTTGGAGAAGATGGATCAACTCAGCATCAGTCTTCACTGCTGGCAAACAGACGACGTGGGTGGTTTCGAAACACCCGATGCTGCCCTCTCCGGAGGGGGAATCCAGGCTACCGGAAACTACCCGGGGAAAGCGAAAAATATCGGGCAGGTTCGCGCCGATCTCGAAAAAGTGCTCTCACTCCTACCGGGAAAGCAGCGCATCAACCTTCACGCCATCTATGGGGATTTTGGCGGGGAGATGGTCGATCGCGACCAGATCGAATTGAAACATTTTCAAAGCTGGATCGATTGGTGCAAGAAACTTGGCATCGGCATGGATTTCAATGCCTCCTGCTTCTCCCATCCCAGGGCTGCCGACGGATTTACCCTCTCCAGTAAAAATGAAGAAAACCGCAAGTTTTGGGTCGAACATGTACGTCGTTGCCGCGCCATCTCTGCCGAAATCGGCAAGCAGTTGGGCTCACCCTGCGTTCACAACACCTGGATCCCTGATGGTTCGAAAGATACGCCTATAGACAGAAATGGCCATCGCGCATTGCTCAAAAAATCGCTCGATGAGGCCATGGCCATCGACTACCCGAAAAGCCAGATGAAAGATGCCGTTGAGAGCAAACTCTTTGGCATCGGCGCCGAATCGATGACGGTAGGTTCCCACGACTTCTACCTCGGTTATGCCGTCTCCAACAAAAAACTGATCTGTCTCGACAATGGTCATTTTCACCCAACCGAGCAGGTCGGCGACAAGATATCTGCCTGCCTGCATTTTCTGGATGAGATACTGCTACATGTGACCCGTCCCATCCGCTGGGACTCCGACCATGTGGTCACACTTAACGAGGATTTGCAACTGATCGCGCACGAAATCGTCCGCAACAATTTCCAAAGCCGCGTCAACATTGGCCTCGATTTCTTCGATGCCTCCATCAACCGCATAGGTGCCTATGTTGTTGGCACCCGTTCCACCCAAAAAGCATTCTTGATTGCGCTGCTCGAACCCACCAAACTCTTGCTCGAACTCGAAGAGAAGGGAATGAATTTCGAGCGGCTTGCTTACCTCGAAGAACAGAAAACCATGCCCATCGGCGCCGTCTGGGCTTACTACCTGATGAAATCCGGAGTGCCGGTCGGACCGGATTATGTGGAAGAGATCAGGAAATATGAGAGGGAAGTACTCAGTACAAGGTAGATAAGGATAAAGGATAAAGTGAAAAACAAAAGGATAAAGGATAAAGTTAAAAGGATAAAGTGGGCCCCGTGCATTGTGCAAGATGAAATTGAATAACAGGTATTCTACCTATTGTATCAACTCAAGATAAGAGCGTTCTCACTTTATCCTTTTAACTTTATCCTTTATCCTTAAAACCCTTCATAAGGGTGAGAATTTAGAAATATAGAAAAGATATAAATGAACGAAAATTTAAAGGCCTTAGTCCGGATTTCCCGCCTTTTTGGCACAGATCCCTCCTTTGTGATAGCCGGTGGTGGAAACACCTCCTATAAAAATGAGGAGATGATCTGGATCAAGGCCAGTGGCATTTCACTGGCAACCATTGATGAAAAGGGATTTGTCTCCCTGTCGCGGGAGAAACTCAAAGGCATCTCAAAGAAAAAATACAGCGCCGATCCGCTTTTACGCGAAAGCGAGGTAAAAGCCGACCTGCACGAGGCGATTGTCGCTCCGAAAGAGCTTCGGCCTTCGGTCGAAACCTCCTTGCACGATCTGATCAGTTCCCGGTTTGTGGTGCATACCCATCCAACCAAAGTGAACGCGGTGATGTGTTCTAATCTGGCAGAATCCAGCTGCACGGAGATGTTTGGGGATAAAGCGCTGTTTGTCCCGTACACCGATCCCGGGTACATACTTTTTAAAGTGGTGGCCGAAGCGATCAGAAAATTTGCAGGGAGCCACGGCTATGAACCACAGCTGATTTTTCTGGAAAACCATGGCGTCTTTGTGGGTGCTAATTCGACCGAAGAGATAGAATCCATCTATACTGAACTGATGACAACCATCGAAGCGAAATTAAGCCAACAGCTTCCGGGTACGATTAGATCAACTATAAAATCGGTGATCATTGACCGGCTTGGAGAGTTGCATCCCGGCTTCACAGGGTTCAGCGCCATCGGATTCAGGAGCGAGTTGACCGACAGGTTCCTTGCTTCGGAGGAGTCTTTCGGCAAAGCCAATAAATCTTTTACCCCGGATGATATAGTCTACTGCAAAGCTCACTATCTTTATATCCCCGCCGGGGAAAACGATGCTGAATTATTTGCCAAAACTTCTGAAAAGATTGCGGACTATTTTGCAAAGTACGGCTATCTTCCCAAGGTAATTGCGGTTCAGCATCAGGGAGTTTTCGGGATTGAGGAGAGCTTGAAATCGGCTTCCAATGTACTCGATGTTTATGAGAACATTCTGAAAATCAGCTTTTATTCGGAGAATTTCGGCGGGCCTAAATTTATGAACGACGAACAGATCGCCTTCATCGACAATTGGGAAGTGGAAAATTACAGAAGGAAAATAGGGAAATCCTAATATCTCCTTTTCGAATCTATTAGAAACTGTTTAAATTTCTTACACAGAGGATTTATTACTCCATAATTAAACTAAAAATGGCTTTGAAATTCTCGCTTTAGTTAAAATACGATTGAGGAAACAACGAGTTACACAGAGTTGGAAAATCGCTTGCGATTTTTCTCTCTGTGTAACTCCGGGGTTTCTCTCATGAAAACACCTAATTGCAGAAATTTCTATAGACCCTATATTTTCGATTAGTTGACAATTATTCTCTGTGTAATATTTTTAAACAGTCTCTTAGTTAAATAAACTTTTAGTTATGCTTTACAAAAGAATTCTGCCTGCCCTGCTGGTATTGACTTTGACCGTCTATTTGATTGCCAGGTACAAAGGACCTGAACCGGGAGTTATTACCACAATCGACAAGAGCAACCTGGAAGAGTTCTGGAGAATTAGGGATGTGAATGTTGCAGACGGTCAATTCCTGCTTTCGAAATGCAATGCCTCTATCACATCCAGGTTCCGGCTTCGGGATTTTGAAATCAACTTCAAATTGAAAACAACGGAGGGAGCGGCCGGAATGGTGAATTTCGCCACCTCCAAAGGCTACGATCCCAAAAATTTAAGGGGTTACTCTGTATTGATCAACAACAGTGATTACAGTACCGGAAATATTCAAAAGACTGGTAGTTTGAGCAAAATCCGCAACAACTTTGTGCGCACTGCCGAAGAGAATGAATGGTTTGATTTACATGTTTCGGTCGAGGGCAACCACATCGAAGTCGAAGTGAACGGGAAACTGATCAGCGAATATACTGAGCCCCAAAATCCCAAAAGGCTCGAGAACCTAACAGGTATAGTACTCTCCAGAAGCTTTATCTCCCTGCGAAAGGCCAATGATTTGGGCGAAATCGTTGTGGCTGATATGAAAATAAAACCAATCATTGATAAAAAAAGCCGCGTTATTCTACCCGTAAAAGCAGATTCCCTGACCGATGTGATTGACAGTCTGAACCAGCGCGAATTTCCGCTGATCGACTTTCACGTGCACCTCAAGGGCGGCCTTACCATGAACCAGGCATGCCAGCATGCCAGAAGCAATGGCTTTGTCTATGGCGTTGCCGCCAATTGCGGATTGAAATTCCCGGTAACCAATGATTCGACATTAAACAGTTACCTGAAGAGCATTGCAAAAGAACCCGTTTTCAAGGCCATGCAGTGCGAAGGACGGGAATGGGTGACACTCTTCACCCCGCAGGAGGTAGCCGGATTTGACTACATTTTTACCGACGCCATGACCTGGACCGATCACAAAGGGCGAAGGATGAGGCTTTGGATGCCGGCCGAGACCTTTGTCGACAGCGACCAACAGTTTATGGAAATGCTGGTAGGGAAAATCGCAGCAATCATGGATGCTGAACCGGTAGATATTTACGTCAATCCAACTTTTCTTCCCGAGAAGTTGGCTCCCCGTTACGATGAACTTTGGACCCCCGATCGAATGGACAAAGTTGTCAATGTCCTGCTAAGAAACCAAGTAGCGCTGGAGATCAATGCCAGATACAAAATACCAAGCCTTGCCTTTATCAAAAAGGCCAAAGCCGCTGGCGTAAAATTCACCTTCGGCACCAACAACGCCAAGAACGACGACCTCAACAGGCTCGAATATTGCCTGAAAGTGATCAAAGAAGCAGGTCTTACAACTGAAGACATCTTCCTGCCCCGTTCCCGTACCGAAAGAAAGATACTCAAAAAGGGGTTGCCGGCGCAAGTGACAGGATGACGGGAATGACTGGGACGACTAGGATGACGGAGAAGACGGATGGACTGAGGGACTGAGAATTGGATGCGGAGTTGAAAGTTGAAAGTTAAAAGTGGAAAGTGAAAAATTGTGAGTTGAAAGTGGACGAATATTTGACAGGACGAGCCGAAACCTGAGCGTAGCCGAATGCGAAACGGTGAAACAATGAATAATGGTCTAGCTCTACTTTGGGGCTAGGCCACGTAGTGGCGAAATCTTGGTAGCCAGGGGTGGAGTAAAACGGAACCCCTGGAAAAGAATGATAGATAAAGAGCCGTCCGCGGTAGCATGCAAAAAAAAATGCTAAGTCTATTTCGGACGGAAAAGGAACAATTTTGAAAGATGCAAAGAATGAGAAAATAATGAGGTGAAATCTCATTGAGCTAAGTACTCCCTGAGCCTGTCGAATGGATGTTTTAAATAACATCTACGTGTCGGTCCCTGAGCATGTCGAAGGGTGTAATTGGTTAGTATTAAGAGACATAGTTAAAATAGTTCATAATGAAATTGTTAATATTGATCATCCTTTCTGTTCTTTCAATCACATGTCTAATTGTGCTAATAATTGCTTAGACAGATGTTTATCCAATAAAACAGTAGAGCGACCATAGGTTTGTTATTGGAATAGCATTTATATGTCTTGGAGGATTTACCAGACAGGCATTCAAGAATTACACAGATCAATTTCGAAACTGAGAAAATAAATTCATTGATTATCCTAACTTTACCTGGTGTCCCTTCGTGCTTCCCTTTGTGACCTTCGTAATAAATTACAATCGTGAACCTGCACAAAATCAGAGGATCACAAAAAATTTTTAGCAAACGACTAAATCTCAAAATATGTTTAGCAAAGAAACCTACATCCAACGCAGGGCAACCCTTCGCAACAAAATCGGCTCCGGACTGATCCTGATTCCCGGCAACCATGAGTCGCCCATGAACTACACCGACAACACCTACCATTTCAGGCAGGACAGTACCTTCCTTTACTATTTCGGCTTAGACCTGCCGGGAATGTTTGGTGTGATAGATGTTGATAACAACCTGGACTTGATTTATGCCAATGATGTGGATATTGAAGACATCATTTGGATGGGCCCACAAAAATCGGTTGCCGAACAGGCATTTGCCGTGGGCGTGGATGTTAGCGCCCCTTTGGAAAAATTGGGACAAACGGTTGAGCGGGCCATAAAGGCTGGTAAAAGAGTTCATTTTACCCCACCTTATCGTGCCGAAAATCAGATCCAGTTGAGCAATATTCTTGGCATCAAGGTCTCCAATATCAAACAATATGCCTCGCTTGTCTTGATCCAGGCCATCGTCTCCATGCGTTCCATCAAGGATGCGGCCGAGATTGCCGAAATCGAGTTGGCTTGTGATACCGGATATGAGATGCACATTACTGCCATGAAAATGGCGCATCCGGGTACCATGGAGCAACAGATCGCCGGAACATTAGAGGGGATAGCCCTTTCAAAAGGTACCGGCACCTCTTTCCCTATTATCCTCACCCAGAACGGGGAGACGCTCCACAACCACAACCACTCTTTCCCATTGGAAGCGGGCAGGTTGATGATCGTCGATGCCGGGGCCGAATCCAATGGCCATTATGCTTCCGATTTTACCCGCACCATCCCGGTAGGAGGGAAGTTCAGCCAAAAGCAGAAAGATATTTACAACATTGTCCTTGCTGCCAACAACAAAGCCTTTTCGCTTACCAAACCCGGCGTTACTTACCAGTCGGTACATCTGCAAGCGGCAAGGGTGATCGCCTCCGGACTGAAAGAGCTGGGCCTGATGAAAGGCGATGTGGATGAGTCGGTGGCCAACGGGGCGCATGCGCTCTTCTTCCCCCACGGACTGGGCCACATGATGGGACTCGATGTGCACGACATGGAAGATTATGGCCAGATTCATGTGGGCTATGACAACGAAATCCGTCCGATTGACCAGTTCGGCACTGCTTACCTCCGACTGGGCCGCCGGCTTCAACCAGGATTCGTGATTACCAATGAGCCCGGTATCTATTTTATTCCGGCGCTGATCGAAAAATGGGAGAAGGAGGGAATCAATAAAGATTTTATCAACTTCGATAAGGCGAAATCCTACCTGGGTTTCGGCGGTATCCGCCTCGAGGACAATGTGCTCGTCACCGAAACCGGCGCCAGGCTGCTGGGCAAGCGGATCCCGATTAATCCGGAAGAGGTTGAAGGAGTTGTTGCAGGCCATTGAGAAGGACTAAAGACGAAGAGACAGGGAGACAGGGGGAATTGGGGATTCTAGAATAGTTGCCGGTTGAATGGCAAAATCAGCTTCACCAATTTGTAGATTAACAATTCGGCAGATGGCGCCTGCCGAATCAGACAGAACAATCGCCAAATAATCGGTTCTAAAGGAAAATCATCAACTGTTTGCCACCAAATACATGTTCTATTTACCCACCTAAGAAGAGTTAATTGCCGAAATTGAACGTGAAAAGTTACTCATTAAGCAATAAACCGATAAATCCATTTGAAAATGAACGATAACTTCAATCGTATTGGCGATTTCATAAAATTGGCCCTGGGGATACATTCTATGAAGCTTAATCCCCGGCCGGGGAAACGGCCCAAACAGTACCAGGCAACTTTCGAACTCCGGAAAGCCGATGCATACAGTGCTTATATAAAAAACCACACATTTTCAATTTTATCCGAATATCATTATGTAAATAAATTATTCTTAATGACATTGATATTCAGCATAATTGCGTATATTTATGCTGCCGTAACCGCTTCAAGCCTGCATGCTTTCAGTCTAAAAACAATGTAGAAGGGAGGTGTGTAGAGCTTATAAACTAGCACACATTTTTGCACAGCACTGTAGATGAAAATAATTGAGTGGAATTGTAATATGGCATTTCGTAAAAAGAATGCTGAAATATTGAAACTAAATCCTGATATCTTGATTGTTCCCGAATGTGAAAACGAGAAACGATTGCAGTTTGGTAAATTGACGCCAATTCCAAATGATTTTTTATGGTTTGGGGATAACGAGAGTAAAGGTCTTGGAGTGTTTTCCTATTCAGATTATAAGTTCATGATGATAAATTATTCATCTTGATTCAAATATGTGATACCTATTGATGTAAAAGGAGATAATAATTTCACACTATTTGCGATTTGGGCAATGGATAACAAGGACAATTGGAGCGAACGCTATATAGCTCAAGTTTTGCTAGGAATCAATCATTTTTCAGATTTATTAAATGACTCCTCACTTCTGATAGGTGATTTCAATAGCAACCAGATATGGGATTCCTTTAGTCGGATTGCAAATCACACTGATGTAGTTAACTATCTCATTTCAAAAAATATTCATAGTCTCTATCATCGACAATATTTAGATAAGCAAGGCAAAGAGACACAGCCGACATTGTATATGTATCGCAAAAAAGACAAACCATATCATATTGACTATTGTTTCGCGTCAGAAGAATTATTGTACAATGGCTATGATTTCTCAATAGGAAAATATATTGATTGGATTACTTTAAGTGATCATGTGCCAATAATCGTTGATTTTAAATGGCAGTAATATGATTTTTATAAGAGGATTTCTCATATAACCTTAATTCGTCTTAAACATTACATTTCAGCTAAGCTAGACGAATATCAAAATTGGAATGGAGAATGGTATTGAGAAATGACTTTGGGACGAATCCGAACAACAACTTGAGTCAATCAAGATAATAAGAAGGCAAAATGAAAAACTCAATAAGAATTGTAACTGCGGTTATTGTAGTGGTGTTGTTAAGTTTGTTTACCTCTGGCAGGCAATCAAACCCATATAACCCGCCAGATTTGGGATTAAACCCATTCCCCAATATCGGGAATGAAAGGAATATGATCGTTGTGATCAGCGATATTCATCTTGGCGTCGTTGCCAAACACATCGCTAATGCGTACGAAGAAGGCGAGCTGGAGTCAAATCGAACTTGTCGGAAATTCTGACAGGTTCGTCAGGAGGGCACATGGGAAGTAGAGCGTGAGATTGGATCCTTCCGTCTGAAAATAGCATCGGTACGCACCTGAAGATTAGATCGCAGACGGTTTCTTTAACGCATCCGCAACCCGGGGTGCCGCTCCTTCGTCGCTTTACCCCGGGCTATTCAAATTTAACCCCCTTGGGGTAAGATTTAAGGAAAATCCAGATGATGGTTAGGAAATTTAGGATTGTGCAAATGCCAATTTTCACATTCCCCAATTTTCACATAATTTTTACCCTTCTGCCTTTTAGCTACGTACAGGGACTGTTCTCAACTTCTCATTTTCCCAGATCCCAGCGCTCCGTTTCATCGTTTCCCCGTTTCAATGTTTCTAAAACTTCCTTTTCAGACGGAAGGAACACATGACAAACATCGTTTGATTATTGGAAACAAATACCCAACTTTAGGGTATAATAGAATTTGATAATTGTTCTATCCTAATAATAACTATTACAAAAGAATATCCCATGATCACTTCAAGAAAAAAAATTACATTTTCCATATTGGGCATTGCAGTGCTGATGTTTGTTGCCTTGCAGGTAAAATGCCAAACGCTGAAAGATCTTGAATCCAGCCGGGTGTCGCTACCGAACGGCTGGAAACTGACCCCGATTGGCAAGATGTTGCCGGTGGGTGATTTACCACTCAACATGGCCATTTCACCCTCCGGGAAGTTGCTGGCGGTAACCAACAACGGTCAGAGTGACCAAAGCATCCAACTGATCGATGCCGAAAAGATGGAATTGCTCGACTCGGTTATCATCAAAAAAGGATGGCTGGGACTGACATTCTCGAAAGATGGCAAATATTTGTTCGCATCGGGTGGAAATGACAACTGGATCATGCGTTACCAGATCAACAACAACAAGATCGTGCCTCACGACACCCTGGTTTTCGGCAAGCCTTGGCCTGTGAAAATTTCGATTGCGGGTATTGCCGTGGATGACAAGCAGCAATTGCTCTATACCGTGACCAAGGAGAACAACTCGATCTATGTCTACGACCTGAAAGCAAAAAAGATAAAAAATCAGATACAACTGGGGGGAGAAGGGTACACCTGCCTGCTTTCCAACGACAACAAAACCTTATACATTTCTTGCTGGGGATGTGACAAAGTGATCCTATTCGACACCGAGAAGCAGCAGGTCTCCGGCTCCATCCCGGTAGGCGATAACCCCAACGACCTCTCTGTTTCGCGTAATGGGAAATACCTGTACGTGAGCAATGCCAATGACAATTCTGTTTCTGTGATTTCCACCGAAAAAAACAGGGTGATCGAGATTCTGAATTCCGCGCTTTATCCCAATTCCCCTGCCGGTTCAACTGCCAACAGCCTGGCGCTGAGTGAAGATGAAAAGACACTTTACATCGCCAATGCCGACAACAATTGTCTGGCTGTTTTTGATGTGAGCAATCCCGGCAATAGCAAGAGCAAAGGGTTTATTCCAACAGGATGGTATCCTACCTGCGTCCGTGTCGTGAAAAATACCATTTACGTGACCAATGGCAAAGGGTTAACCTCCAAACCGAATCCCAACGGGCCTAGTCCGGTCAGCAAGGATGAGGCAGTGGCCCATCATGCGGACCTGCAAAAAACCAAGGTTCAGTACATTGGAGGATTGTTTACGGGTACCCTGGAGGCCATTCCAACGCCGGATGCCAACCAAATGGCCCTTTATTCCCAACTTGTCTACAAAAACACCCCCTATTCCAAAGAGCGGGAGATGGTCAGCAATGGGGAAAAGGGCAATCCCATCCCTACCAGGGTCGGAGATCTTTCGCCCATTAAATATGTGTTTTATGTGATTAAAGAGAACCGCACCTACGACCAGGTGTTGGGTGATCTGCCTGAAGGAAACGGGGATCCTTCGCTGGTGCTTTTCGGAGAAAAAGTTACGCCCAACCTTCACAAAATTGCGAAAGAGTTTGTCTTGCTCGACAATTTTTATGTCGATGGCGAGGTGAGCGCGGATGGCCACAACTGGACCATGGGCGCCTATGCTACAGACTTCCTGGAGAAGAACTGGCCCAGCAGCTATGGTGGCCGCGGGGGCACCTATCCGGGAGAGGGGGAGAGAAAAGTTGCAGACAACAAAAACGGTTTCCTTTGGGATTACTGCAACCGTTATGGCATCTCTTTCCGAACCTACGGAGAGTTTGTTTCCGATACATTTACTGCCAATATCCCGGTTTTAACCGATCACATTTGTCCGAATTATACCGGATTTGAACTATCAATCCGTGATACCTCCCGGTTTTATATGTGGAAAAAAGATTTCGAAACTTTGCTGGCGGCTGGCAAGGCGCCCCGATTGAGCACCATCAGGTTTGCGAACGACCATACGGAAGGACTTCGGGTTGGCAGGCCAACTCCCAAAGCGCACAATGCCGACAATGACCTGGCCTGCGGACTTTTTGTCGAGTACCTCAGCAAATCGCCGATCTGGAATGAAAGTGTTATCATCATGGTGGAAGATGATGCGCAGAATGGCCCTGACCATGTCGATGCGCACCGGTCGCCTGCTTTCGTTGCCGGAGGGTATGTCAAACAGGGGTATGTTGATCATACCATGTATTCGACCAGTTCCGCCCTGCGAACCATTGAACTGATTCTGGGCTTGCCGCCAATGAGCCAATATGATGCCGCTGCAGAGCCGATGTGGAGATGCTTCAACACGATGGCCAACCATCCACCATTCAAGTCGGTACCCAACCAGATTGATTTGAACCTGAAGAACAAAGAGCAAAGCAGGCTTTCAAAACTAAGTGAAAAATTTGACTTTAGTAAGGAGGATAGAATACCTGATGCACTGTTCAATGAGGTGATATGGGCCGCAATCCATGGATTAAACAGCCCTTGCCCTGCTCCGGTTCATGCGGCATTCTTCACACCTGTCAATGAAGCGGATGGGGATGACGATTAAAGAAAATATTTCGGTAATGAAAAACACTACAATATGAAAACTCTGCCAACCGGCGCACTCTTTCTGTGAACATGGGTATGAGGGTGATGATAGACTTTCATTACTAGGAACCGAAAGGTGCCAGTAATCGGAGCCACTATGCATTAAGCGCTTGGGGAGCAGACGGGAAACCGACCCATGCCATGGATGCATTCCTTGAAAAAATCATTCAATAGACCCACATTTTTGGGAAATCTTATTCCTATTAGGATTTCAGTAAGGAATTCCGGCCATTTCAGAGAAAAATATCTTCAATACATTTTCTGTCTCAGAAATTAACGCTATTGTTGTAGTTAGTTTGATATAACTTACGACCATTAAAAAGCAAAATATAATCAAATGAAATACCCATGAGAATATTTTCACACCAGCCGAAAATGAATATCTGGGTATGCCATGCGACCATTTAAAACAAAAGATATACGCATGAAACCAAAATTGATCACTATCATCATTCATATACTTGTTTGGACAGTGTTATTAATTTTGCCATTGTTGATTACACCGCCTCCCCCACCAGATTCCTTGCCAAGATCGATGTTCTTTAATCAATCGATGTTATTTTTGGCATCAGTCTTTCCAATAGGATTTTATTACCTGAACTATTACAAACTTATCCCTCTTTTCTATCTGCGAAAAAAAACGATAGCATATTTATTGTCAATATTAATTAGTTTGACAATATTAATTATTATTTCAAATATCTTCACATATCTGTCTGATAATCACGGAATTTATGAACGAAGACCCCCGTTCCCCTTTCTCATTCACTCATTGTTACTCTTTGTTGTTGTGCTATTTGTTTCACTCGGATTAAGAATGAATTCCGAATGGAAAAAAGCCGAAGAAGAAATAATTAAAATTGAAAAGGAAAAACTGAATGTTGAACTGTCCTATCTTAAAGCACAAATCAATCCACATTTTCTCTTCAATTCTCTTAATAGTATTTACTCCCTTGCCATAGTTAAGTCAGATCAAACTGCCGAAGCTGTGATGAAATTGTCTAATCTGATGAGGTATGTGATTCTTGATGTTCACATTCCGTTTGTTCCTCTTGAGAAAGAACTGGATTATATTAAGAATTTTATAGAACTTCATCGTCTGAGACTGGCAGATAACAATCAAATCGATTTTCAATTTTCAGGCAACCCAGAAGGATTGCTCATCGCTCCGTTTATTCTTGTCCCTTTTGTGGAAAATGCATTCAAACATGGGACAAGCGCCATCGATCCGATAAATATCATTATTGACATTTCTCTTGTAAAAAACAGGCTTGATTTTAAAGTAAACAATAACAAACCGGCAAAATATTTTGAAAACCAACTTTCAACTGGAGTTGGAATTGAGAATACCAGGAAAAGGCTCGAGATGATTTACAAGAAAAATTTTACCTTAACTATTCTGGAGACAGATAATACATTCGAAGTCGGTTTAACTCTGTTGCTCACATGATTAATTGTATAGCTATTGATGATGAACCCCTGTCTTTACAGATTCTATCTGGTTATGCTTCGCAAATTCAGGGGATGGAATTATTAAAAACATTTACTAATCCCCTGAAAGCGCAAAATTACCTGAAGAAATTTCCGGTTGACCTGCTTTTTTTGGATATCCAGATGCCTGATGTATCCGGAATAAATTTCTACAAATCAATCGGGCAGCATAAAATGGTCATTTTTACGACTGCACATAGTGAGTTTGCGGTTGAAGGGTTCAATCTTAATGCCATCGACTACCTACTGAAACCATTTGAATTTGAACGCTTTAAATTAGCTGTTAATAAGGCAATCGAACACCAGGAGTATCTGGCACAGCATCACCGCACTGAAAAAAGCATTCTGATCAGGTCAGAATACAAATTGGTGAAGGTTCTACTGAAAGATATTGAATACATTGAAAGTTATGATGATTTTATTAAAATTCACATACTGGGGAATAAGCCGGTCTTAACCCTTATGAGCCTTAAAGTTGTTTTTGAAATGTTGCCTGCTGACCAATTCATCCGAATTCACCGATCCTATATTATTCCTTTAAATCAGATTACTTCCATTCGCAATAACCGGGTTCAGCTAAGAAGTACAGAGCTGCCTGTTGGGATCCGTTATAAAGAAGATTTCTTGAAATGGTATAAAGAGGATCACTAATTGTCCTTTTCAGTCACAAATTTTTTTACCGATACTTACTACCCTCTTTTTGTTATAAGCGTATCTTTTCTTAACCCTTGTGTCCCAAATATTATCCAGCAGGGAATTTATCCCTGTATCTGCTGAATTCAGCGGTACATTAACCTCATTCACCCTTAAGATTTTATTATCCTCTCTTCATTCCCAATATTTATGCCATAATCAATTCAAAATATGGGAAATTAATATGATGCAAATTTTTAAAAGAGCTGTTTTTACCAGCCTGATGGTTTTTACTGTTCATTTGTTCGCGTTTCCACAGCTTCCGGCAAATATTATTTTGGATAAAAAGTATTACGGTTCACTGGATCAGGTACTCGACCAGATTTCGTTAGAAAAAAAGGTATCGTTTTCCTTTAACAAAAGGAGGCTATCTGTTATCATCACTGATGGTAATACAATAAATCAACCTCTGGGAAAATTGCTTGACCAATGGTGTGCAATGAATCAATTAGAATGGCATTACAATTCCGATGGAATCATCAGTATTGTTGGAAAGAATAAGACTCCAGGAAAGATAGCGCCAAAAGTTGAAGAGACAGTTAAAAAATACACTGGAAAGCCTAAAAAATTCAATATCCTGATCAGTGGTAAAATTACTGATTCGGAGACAGGCGAAGCGATCCCGTATGCTACCATTCGGGTTAAGGGTATCAACAAGGGTACTCAAACCAATCAGGATGGATATTACACACTTCAAAATGTTCCTACTGATACTACAACCATTGTCATCTCATCTATTGGCTACAAGAATGGAACCCTTTTTCTTAATCCGGACATGCCAAAAACAAATCTGAATAACGCCATTGAGCCAATGAGTTTTGAGGTCGGTGAAGTTGTCGTAAGCGGCCAGAAGGATAATACGGTGCTAAATACATCAGGTAAGATTAGCACCATGCAGATGACACCAAAACAACTGGTTGAATTGCCAAATATTGGTGAAAAGGATATTATACGCGTTTTTCAGCTTATGCCTGGAGTTTCAGCTGCAAACGAAGGTTCTTCAGGCCTTTATGTCCGGGGAGGGACACCCGATCAGAACCTCATTTTGTACGATGGATTTACTGTGTATCATGTCGACCATTTATATGGATTTTATTCTGCTTTTAATTCAAATGCAGTAAAAGATGTTCAGTTGTACAAAGGAGGATTCGAATCAAAATATGCAGGACGGCTTTCAAGTGTTACCAATATAACTGGGAAAGATGGAAATTCGAAGGGATTTAACATAGGCGGAGATATTAGTTTACTTAGTGCCAACGTGTATACAGAGATCCCGATTGGCAATAAATTTACTTCATTGTTCGCTTTCCGGAAATCGTACAAAGGACCAATTTACAATAAAATATTCAAACAGTTTAACAACAGCAGACAGGCAGTTCAAAGACCATCAAATGGTGGATCTGATGGACCTGGGAGTGGACTTGGAGGCGGAAGGTTCGGCAGTAATAACTTTACAGCTCAAGTCTCATCCTATTTTTACGATTTAAATACAAAATTAAGCTATCGCCCTACAGATAATGATATTATTTCTTTTAGTCTATTTAATGGAACCGACAATCTGGATAATAGTGTGAAAATCGATATGCCAAGTTTCGGGGGGGGCGGAATGGGAATTGGAAACCGCTCCTTCGGTTCAGATAACAGTGACCTTACAAAGTATGGAAATCTTGGGACCAGTCTTAAATGGTCAAGAAGATGGACTGACAAGTTTTACGGCAATAACTTGGTCAGCTATTCAAACTATTACAACAATCGTGATCGAACCAACAATCAAACTATTACAGATAAGGATGGAAATGAAACAACAGTTAAAACGGGAGCCTTGGAAAATAACGACCTGAAAGACTTCAGTTTCCATTCTGATTATAACTGGGATGTTTCATCGCAAAACCAAATTAGTTTTGGATTAAAGCTTACAAAATACAACATCAACTATTCATATAGTCAGAATGACACATCTACTATTCTAAATATGGGCAACAAAGGGATGTTATTTGGGGGATATCTGCAGAACAAATTTAAGCTATTGGATAATAAGATAACGATTATTCCCGGAATTCACACAACTTATTACGAGATTACTGGAAAAGTTTATGCAGAGCCGAGGATTTCTGCCACTTACGCTGCAAATGATAAACTAAAATATATTGGTGCCTGGGGAAAATATTACCAGTTTGCCAACCGGATCACCCGCGAAGATATCCTGTCGGGCAGCAACGACTTCTGGATTCTGTCTGATGATCAAAAGGTTCCGGTCAGTCAGGCTTATCATTATATAACAGGTGTTAACTACGAAACAACGGATTATTTGTTTAGTGTGGAAGCCTATTATAAACAGCTCGCTGGTATTTCAGAATATTCCTTACGGTTCAATCCTAATCCGATGAGGATGGGAACCAGATATGAACAGAACTTCTATACTGGAAAGGGGTATACACAGGGAATAGAATTATTGGCTCAGAAAAAGGTTGGGTCTCTAACGGGTTGGGTTTCTTATACCAGAGCTCAGGCACGATATCAATTTGATGTGTATGGAGATAAATATTTCCCTGCAAATCAGGACATAACCAATGAATTTAAGATCATCGGAATATATAAATGGAGGAAATTAAGCTTTGCAGCAACTTGGATTTTTGCCACCGGAAGGCCTTATACTGCGCCTGAAGGAGGTTACGCGATTACCTTACTGGATGGTTCAGAGAAAACATTTGTTGCTGCAGGTGAAAAAAACTCCCAACGGCTACCCGACTATCATCGGTTGGATCTTGCTGTAAACTATCTATTAAAATTTCGTAATGACCTGAATGAAAGAGGTAATATTAGCTTTTCATTATTTAACGTTTACAACCGAGAGAATGTATGGTATAAGGAATATCAAATCGTTGATGACCAAATCATATCAATAGATAAACTGTTTTTAGGCATTACACCAAATATTACATTAACTTTAAAACTTAAATAACTATGAGTAACTTTATATTAATAAGTCATAGGCAAAGAATCAATTTCAAACAGAATATATTTAATTTTACATTAAACCGGTTGATCTTTACACTGAGCTTTTTGTTTGCATTGTACTCCTGCACCAAAGATGATGACAAGATTGCTTTCAATGATATCCCTGTAGTTGAATCTTACCTGATCAAGAATAACCCGGTTTCTTTAACCGTATCCAGAAAAACACCTTTCGAAGACAATGTCACTTTGTCTGACGATATTTTGGATCAACTTCAGATCAAAATTTCGTACAACAATCAAACCAGGATTATTCCATCTGTTGGGAAAGGAGTGTATAGAGATCCCAGTCTTAAACCTCAGGAAGGTATTACCTATAAACTTGAGTTTGTGTTTAACAACCAATTAGTCACTTCCTCAACGGATGTACCTAAAAAACCGGTTGGATTCCATCAATCTGTGACGGTACTTGAAGTTCAATCTTTTGATTTTAGTGGAGGTTTTCCGACCGGACCCATCACAATACCTGAACCGGTAAAGTTGACCTGGACCAATAATGATGAGGGTTATTTTATGGTCGTGATTGAGAATACGGAAGTTTCACCTGTTCCAATTCGCGATTTTGGTGACAACACACCTCCAGGCAGATTTTTCCGGAATGAACCAACCCAAGGGAAACAGTTTGAAATTCAATCCATGAGTTTTCAGTATTATGGTAACCACCGGTTGATACTATACCATATGAATCCTGAATATGCGGAACTATATAAGGATAATGGAAATAGTTCTCAAAACCTTACCAATCCTGCTACTAATGTTAAAAACGGATTAGGAATTTTTACCGGACTTAATGCTGATACCCTAACGCTTAATGTTATCAAGAAATAGATATTCCTTGAAGCTAAAAAATATACTAATTTTTTTATGGCATGAAGGAACTCCCAATCCACCGACCGCGGGTTCATGTGTGGGTGAAAGAGGTAGTCATGTTCGTCGCATCACGTTAAATGTGTCCCTGGCAATTTTTTAAAATATTATTCAACAGGTTTATGAAACAATTTTCTTTAATTCTGTTTTTACTATCTATTCTAACAATAAACTTAGAAGCACAGACAGTTGAGAATTTCAAACTTCCAAAGAACTATTCCGGCAGACTGGATGAAATATTACCGGAAGTGGGCTTTGACCTGAATGTAAGGTTCATTTTTGACAAGGATTATCTGAAAAAATACAGTACCGTCCTGATGACCGACCAGGAAAAAACAGTTGGTGGTATGTTGAAAATGTTCAGGGCTTCCTGGGACATGATAACCCTGGTGGGCAATGATGGCTTCATCTACATTGCCAGGGATAAGGCGCAACTGGAATTATTGCAGAATAACAAGGAAATTGTAAAAACTGAAATAACTCAGTCCCGTAAAAAACTCAAACCGGTCAAAAGCAATTTTCTTTTATCGGGCGACATTGTCGATATTGAGAATGGAGAGCGAATACCCTTTGCGACAGTTGTCATTGAAGGTACAACCAAAGGTGTCACGAGTGACCAGAATGGCCATTTTGCTATGGAGAAAGTTCCCGCCGACACGGTAGTGGTGGTTGTCTCTTACATTGGATACCATACAAAAAGAATTGAACTGGAACCCCAAAAAGAAAACTCATCGCTCAAGATAGAATTAAAACAGCAAACCGTAGGGATTGCCGAAGTATTTGTGACTGGCAGGAAGGACGACAAGGCGCTGCAGCAATCCACCATTACACAGGACATCAAAATGGCGCCAGTTGCACTGAAAATTTTACCGAACATCGGAGAGAAGGACATTATGCGAGGGTTTCAGTTGATGCCTGGTGTGAGTGCAGCCAATGAAGGATCGGCCGGGATGTATGTCAGGGGAGGCACTCCCGACCAGAACCTGATTTTATACGATGGGTTTACTGTTTACAATGTGGATCATCTTTACGGTTTCTACAGCGCCTTTAACTCAAATGCAATCAAAGACGTCCAACTTCACAAAGGTGGTTTTGATTCTAAATTCGGAGGCCGGCTTTCCAGTGTAACTGAGATAACCGGCAAAGACGGCAATTCCAAGAAAGCAACCGTAGGAGCTGAGATTAGTTTGCTAAGTATGAACACTTATATTGAAGTTCCTGTCGGGGATCGCTTTACATCGTTGTTTGCGTTCCGGAGGTCTTACCAGGGCTATCTTTACGATAAAATCAGCGCCCTGAACAAATCCCCGACCACCTCAGCCAGGCCAATGTTTGGCGGGAAGAGCGCCAATACGGCCTCCTATTTTTATGATCTGAACGGGAAAGTCACTTTCAAGGCGACAGCCAAAGATGTATATACCCTAAGCGTTTTCAACGGCACCGATTACCTCGACAACACACCGCAGTTCAAAATGCCGGAGGGTGGAGGAGGCCCTCCCGGCGGGGGTTCTTTCACCGGCAATATATCCATAAACAACACGGATTTTAGCAGGTATGGCAATGTCGGGGCGAGTACCAAATGGACAAGGAAAGTAAATGAAACGCTCACTTCCGATTTGTTGGTGAGTTTCTCCGACTATTACAGTACCCGGGACGAAAGAAGGTCGATCACGATCGACCAGAACAGTGTTTCAACCATCCGAAAAAGCGGTATCCTGGAGGATAACAATTTGATTGACCTGAGTATCAAGAATGACTGGAAATATGTGTACGACGACAAAAATATATTTGAATTCGGTGGTTTTGGAACTTTATATCGCATTGATTTCACCTATCAACAGAATGACACGCTGACGATCCTGGACAAAAACCAAAGAGCTGCCATTGCAGGCTTTTACCTGCAAGACAAGATGCAATTTTTCAATAACCTGCTTACCCTTACACCGGGTCTGCGATTAAATTATTTCAGCGGAACCAACAAAGTTTATCCCGAGCCCCGTCTCAATGCCAGCTACCGGATTGCGCCCAAATTAACCGTCAACGGAGCAACAGGCCTGTATGATCAATTTGCAAACAGGGTGGTCCGCGAAGATATCATGTCAGGAAACAGGGATTTCTGGATCCTGTCCGATGGAAAGGAAATTCCGGTAAGTTCGTCTGTTCATTTCAATCTTGGACTCAATTACGACCTGTCGGATTACCTTTTCAGTGTGGAAGGATTTTACAAGCTAAACCAGAATATTTCAGAATATTCGATGCGGTACAGATCCATTCCTCAACCAGGCAGCACGGTTCAAACCACCGAACAGTTTTTCAACGGCAATGGCTATGCCACAGGTGTTGAACTGCTTGTTCAAAAGAAAGCAGGCAATTTCAATGGATGGATCTGTTACACACTTGGGCAGGTCAAAAACATGTTTCCGCTACAGTCTGATCAATATTTCTATGCCAATCAGGATGTAACCCATGAATTAAAAATGGTCGGCATATACAAATGGGGCAATTTTGACTTCTCAGCTTCCTGGATTTATGCTACCGGGAGGCCTTATACAGCTCCGGTAGGCGGATACTCATTGAAGTTAATTGATGGGACCACCCAATCCTATTACGCTGTCAGCGACAAGAACTCCTACCGGTTACCTGCCTACCACCGGATGGACATAGCAGCCTCCTACCGCTTCAATTTGTTTAACCAGAGAGGAAAACCCAACTCTCTCAGCTTCTCGGTTTTCAATCTATACAATCGGATCAATGTGAGTTCCAGGCAGTTCCAATTGGTTGATTATGCTATTTTGCAAAGCGATATCAGTTATTTGGGAATCACCCCCAATGTTACACTTTCCGTAAAGTTTTAGGTCATGAAGAAAATACTATTTTTTACCTCCCTTTGTCTACTGATGGCCTGCAGGAAAACTGTTGTTACAGGATTTCAGGACAGACCCATTGTAGAATCTTATCTGTATGCAGATGAAAGTCCTACTGTCAAAATCTCAAAATTAGTGCCATTCACCTCCGACATGGACCTTTCTGATATGAATGTGAATAAGCTTTCAGTGGATATCACCGACGTCACAGCTGGGAAAAAATATGCGCTTACTGTCTCCGGCGATGGAGTCTATACAAACAAATCATTGACAATCTCAGCCGGTAAAACCTATGAACTTTCCTTCCCCTACAACGAAATGGCAATCACCGCAACGACCATTGTCCCTGCCAAACCGCAAAACATGAAGCTTTCTGCCACCGGAATGGCCATTCCGGGAAGGGGCCAGACCGGAAGCGTACCTGGTGGCGACATGCCGGATCCGGTGATACTTACCTGGACCAATGATGACCAGGGTTTCTATTTCGTCTATGTAAAAAATGTTGAGAGTGTTAAAATCCCAATCGACTCCCGCAGTCCGAACGGAAATGATTTTTTCCGCAATCAGCCAACCAGTTCAAATACGTATGAAATTAACGCCAGATCTTTTCAGTATTATGGCATGCATCGTGTAATTTTGTACAAGATCCAACCTGAATACGTGCTTTTTTTTCAGGAAAATAGCAACAGTTCGCTCTCAATCTCTGAAATTAAAGCTAATGTTGCAAATGGATTGGGTATTTTTACAGGTATCAGCAGTACGTCTGCCTATTTGTATGTGGGAAAACCATAGTCGTGCCAAATATGATTCATACCGGCATATTCAATTGTCATCTATCTGTTCTAATAAAAACTACGTATGAAAAGTCTGCATTTCCTCGCAATATTGGGAATAGTCCTGATACTGGCATCCAGATGTTCCAAAGACAGCACGACCTCACAAATTCCCTACGGGACGGTTTCTGATTACGAAGGAAACGCATATAAAACAGTACCAATTGGCACCCAAACCTGGATGGCAGAGAACCTCAGATCCATCAAGCTGAATGATGCCACGCCAATAGCCTTGATAACCGACAACAACATCTGGTCCAATCTGACCGCTCCGGCTTACTGCTATTATGGAAACGATTCGACCTCATATAAATACAAATATGGTGCGCTATACAATTGGTACACTGTTGATACCAAAAAACTGTGTCCGACCGGATGGCATGTTCCGACAGTAGGCGACTGGACTATCTTAAAGACCTATCTCGGTACTGACTCCCTAGCAGGAGGGAAACTAAAGGATGCCTCTTCCAACAATTGGAATTTGCCCAATCTTTATGCTACCAATTCAACCAAATTCACAGCTTGGCCTGGCGGATACCGATTTTACAATGGCTCATATAATAATTCGGGATACAGTGGTAACTGGTGGAGTTCAACAGCTAAATCAGCGGCAGCTTCATGGTATTTCTATCTCATTTACAGCGATGGTAAGCTTGGACAAAATTCCTACGATAATACCTATGGATTCTCGGTGCGGTGCATCAAGGATTAGTTGTAAAAATCTATTCTTTCGAGATCCTAGACTCCCAAAATTTATTAAAACTGGATAACGGCTTCCTGCACAAATAAACTCTTGTTCCGAACTCGCGGGCCAAAGGATTTGAGACACGACCTACTTCCTGAATATCCTGAAACAGAGCCTCGATGTCTTTTCCCAATTCATTGTTGATGTAAATAAATTGGGTGATCTCATGGTCAAAGGTTTTGGGGAATCTATACATAAAATTGTCGCTGAAACTGATGGCTTCAGGCAAATGGTATTTCTTGCCAAGGATGGTGATGGCTCCTGCCTGTCCGTAGTTTTCGGCATAAATGATGCATTGTCCGTTAGGTTCTGCCTGTTGCCAGGCCTTGCTGGTAATCTCTGCCAATTCGTCCCAACCAAGCATGTCGGCGTAATCCTGCGGTAGCGGGTGGTGTTTGTTGTTTTCGTATCTTCTTACCGCATCGTTGTGGGTTACTTTGGCCATCGAATCGAAATAGGCCACCAGCTTCTCCGCCGATTTGGAAGCGATTCCCATCGGAAGCGCCGACCAGGTAAGAAGTAACAAAACCATCATGGTAACTGACCTTACGATGTAGTTCCTGATGTATCCCTCAAAAAATACCGCCCCTGCGGCCACAAGCATTGGATAGATTCCGGCCGAATAATAGGATTTCCCTTGCAAAATCAGGTACAAGAGCAAAACAACGACCAAAATATAGCCTACCCATTTGTACTCACTTACCCTTTTGTTGAACAACAGGAAAAGCAAACCAGGCAGGATCAGAAGTGTGGCAGGGTAATTCATCAGCAATTGCTCCATTAAAAATGTGGCGGAGCTCATTTTTGTCAGCTGAGAATTCTGTAATTGGGACAGATGACTTAGTACCGGTAACTGATGGGCTATTTGCCAAATGACGTTGGGTAATACAATTATAATGGCAAGAAGAACGGTCAGATAGAAATCTTTGTCCAGAAACAGTTTCCTGTGCCTGGTAAATGGAAGTATCCCCAATACCGCGATGACAAGAAACAAGAGATTGTATTTGTTGAGAATCCCTATCCCGATGGTAAGGCCGAACAGATAGAGGTATTTTCTAAGGTTCGAATTGTGGTACCTTAGCAGGAGGTAAATGGCGAGGGTCCAGAAGAAAATGTCCAGGAAAACCGGTTGAAAAAGGCTGAAAGCCCTCAGAAAGAGGATAGAGCAAATGATACCCACTGCCGCGACAATCTGCGAAAAAAAACCACCGTTCAACTCTTTGGCCAGCATCGCACATAGATAGACGACAACACCTCCCATCAAGGCAGGCAGGATCTTCGCAGCAAAAAGGGTGTAGCCAAACAATTTTGTTAAAATAGCCGCCAAAAAACCGATCAAAGGGGGAACCGAGAAATAGCCGAAATCGGGATGCTCGCCCAGGGAAAAGTAGAGTAGCTCATCCCGGTGAAAACCCAAATTTTGATAAAACAGCAAGTGGATCAACACGCCCAACCCGGCAATTAATAAAATGGTCAATCCATTCTGATTTTCCCGTAGGTAAGTTTTGAGGCGCTCAACGCGAAAAATTGGTTGCATCATTTCTCCTGAAAATCATCGATATTGTGAACCTGGTTAATGTGAACTGTTTATTTATTCCAGACTACATGATATTTTCTTTGAGAAACCTTTGTGTTTTTGAGACCTTTGTGCTAACCTTGGTGCCCTTAGTGGTTAACTTTTTAAATTTTACCACAAAGTTCTCAAAGGAAAACACAAAGGTTTCTCAAAGAATTGCACAGACAACTATTGCCGTAAGGGATTTTCAAATAGTCATTATCCCATCAAATTTAGAAAATTGTATTCAACCAACAATAAATTTCCATCCCTCTTGCTTCGAAGTAACCATGTGGCATGAATAATCGAAAAATTCAGTTTTGGAACTCTTACAAAACTGTTACATTTGTGTACGCCCATGCTGAAAGTGGGTCATTTTGAAGAGCGGATTACAGGATTAAAGCCGAAAACAAGTGAGGCCATTCAACAACATCATGTTAATGAGCAATAAGATCACCATTAAAATCTTCTTTCTACTGGTTTTAACTTTCCCTTATCTTGCGGCCACACCATTCCCTGAAGTCAAAAACAATATCACATCTGTTTCCGGAATACCTTCGCCGGTCGTTGCTGCGCTTTTTCAAACAATCAGTTATACTCCCGAAAATGACCAAAAAATTGACTCGGTTATCATTCCATTGAAACGTGCCGGGAGATTGCTGCTGGTCGAAGCCAATGTGGACGGAGAAACAGGCAACCTGCTATTTGATACCGGAGCCAACAACCTGGTACTCAACAGTACATATTTTAGGAGCCATGTGAGATCGGATGCCTCCAGTCCCAGTGGTATTACAGGTTCTGTGGGCACTGTTGAGCAGATTACCATCGACAAAATTGAATTTGCCAATCTTACCTACAAAAAGATCAAGGCCGATTTAACCAATCTCGGTCACATTGAAAACAGCAGGGGGATCAAAATCCTCGGACTCTTTGGGTTTAACATGATCAGGGATTTTGAAATTATTCTTGACACCAAAAATAATCAACTGAAATTATACCGGATCGATAAAACCGGGAATAGAATTGTTTCCGGGCCGTCCAAGTTTAGACCGGATTATTCACAGTTGTTCAAAACCAACTCCAATATTCTCTTCCTATCAGGAAAGATTGGAGGCAGAACATTAGATTTTTGTTTCGATACCGGCGCCGAAACCAATGTTGTCAATAGTTATTCCAGTAAAAATATTCTGAATACCCTTACCATTACCCGCCGTTCGGGTTTGCGCGGGGCCGGATCATCCCGGTCGGAAGTATTGTTCGGACGAATGAACGACTTTACTTTGGGAAGCAAACGGATCGCCGGAATGGAGACCGTGGTTTCCAATCTTGAAGCGCTAAGTGACGCCTATGGCACAAAGATTGACGGGATACTCGGATTTAACTTCATCGAACAAGGCATTGTGTGTATTAACTTTGTCAAGAGGCAGTTTGGCATTCAATTTATGAAAGGAGACGAAAAATGAGAATTGTCGTATCAATCCTACTTCTTTTCATCTTCATATTAGGCTCATTAAATTCAAGAGCTCAATATGAACCGGATAAAGTCTGTCGCATCGAAAATGGGAAAATAATCTTTTTGCTCAACCTGAAATGGTCGGACAAAGAGAAGAAAGAGATATCCACGCTTTTTGACCTGGACAGTACGCTGATGGCCAGGGCATTCAAAGGCGAGGCCAATATAACCTTCGAAGGGGAGCAGTGGAAGGCAGTCAGGCTAAAATCTTTTATCGTGGAACTTTCCAAACCATTTAACGCAAAATCGATTAAAAAAGAGGTTGACACGGATGATTTGTATGACCTGCTCGACAAATGGATCAGTTTTTCGGGTCAAGATGATGCAGGGACAGAGGTTTATGGGGTAAACAGATTTGAAATAACCAATGCCTTTCACTACGACAAGACTGCCTGGTTCTATCTCGCCGGTAGGAAATCCGCCAAAAATGCATACATCTCCGGCTCTTTCAATGGGTGGAGCACCACCCAAAATCCAATGAAACGGGTTGATACGGGTTGGACTGCCGACCTGGATCTCAGTCCCGGTAAATATACCTACAAATTTATCATCGATGGCACCTGGATATCAGACCCCTACAATAAGCTACGGGAAGACGACGGGACCGGTGGTTATAACTCAGTGGTGTACTGTCACAACCATCTCTTTAAACTTAGAGGCCATGAAACTGCCCGATCGGTAAATGTTGCGGGCAATTTCAACAATTGGAACACCAGGGAGCTGGCATTGGCGAAGACCCCTGATGGCTGGGCCCTTCCGGTCTATCTGCGCGATGGAAGCTATACCTACAAATTTATTGTTGACAATCGATGGTATACAGATCCGGATAATCCAACAGAACGCACAGACGGTCATGGTATTACCAACTCAGTTCTCTCCATTGGCGAGCCATATCTGTTCACACTGGAGGGTTATACCGATGCCCGTCAGGTGGTATTGGCCGGGAGTTTCAATGGCTGGAAAACCCACGAACTGTTGATGGATAAAACTGACAAAGGGTGGCAACTGCCATTTATCCTGTCGGCAGGAAATTATGAGTACAAATTTATTGTGGATGGGAAGTGGATCACCGATCCCGGAAATCCCTTCTCTACAGGTGAAGGAAACTACGAAAACTCATTTTTAGCACTGAAGGCCAATTACCTTTTCCTGCTAAACAACCATGTAGATGCGGGAAATGTCATCGTAACCGGAAGTTTCAATGGTTGGAACACTAAAGGGTACAGGATGGTTAAAAAGGATGGGAAATGGATCTTCCCTTTGTACCTGAAAGCCGGGAAGCATACCTACAAATTCATTGTCGACAAAAATTGGATCATCGATCCGTTCAACAAGCTTTTTGAACAAAACGAGTATGGCACCTACAATTCAGTATTGTGGATAAGTCAGTGATATTTAATGTCTGTGCCTCTTATCAATAACACATTTTCCCATTCTTTGCTTCATTCAAAACTGCCAATGTTCCGTCCGAAATAAACTTCCCGGATTTTCCGAGCATGCTACCGCGGACGGCTCTTTATTCATCATTCTTTTCCAGGGGTTCCGTTTCACTCCACCCCTGGCTACCAAGATTTCGCCACTATGTGGCTTAACCCCAGAGTCGAGCTAGTCCTTTCGTTGTTTCACCGTTTCGAATTCGGCTATGCTCAGGTTTCGGCTCGTCCTGTCAAATATTCGTCCACTTTCAACTCACAATTTTCAACTTTCCACTTTTAACTTTCAACTCCGTCTCCCATTCTCAGTCTCTCAGTCCATCCGTCTTCCTAGTCATCCCAGTCATCCTAGTCGTCCTAGTCATCCACTCGTCCCTGTCTCTACGTCTTTCCAGCAATCCTCAGCAAGCAACTGCTGCTTCAGTTTCTCCAATTCAGCCACCTGTTCCTTGCTGACTGTCGGATAGGCCAGGGCCATCGAATCCATTGCATGCAGAATAGCAGCGGCCACTACTATACGGGCATAATGTTTGTTGTCGGCAGGTACAATATACCATGGTGATTTTTCAGAGGACGTTTTTCTGATCAGATGTTCATAGGCATCCATGTACTCTTTCCAATACTTCCGCTCCACGAGATCCGACTTACTGAATTTCCAGTTTTTTTCAGGTGTTTCAAGACGTTCAAGGAAGCGCTTTTTTTGTTCCTTTTTCGACACATGCAGAAATATCTTCACAACCAATGTCCCGTTGTTGTTTAAATAAGTCTCAAAATTCCGAATATCGTTCAGCCGGTCTTTCCAAATATCTTCGGTGATGAGTTCTTGGGGTATCTTTTGTGATTTAAGAATTTCTTCGTGCACCCTAACCACCAAAACCTCCTCGTAGTAAGACCGGTTAAAGATACCTATCCTCCCCCTTTCGGGAAGGTGTTTCATGCACCGCCAAAGGTAATCATGATCCAGCTCTTCGGCATTGGGCGCTTTAAAAGCATTGACATCACAGCCTTGCGGATTGATCCCCGACATCACATGCTTGATCGCCCCGTCTTTACCCGCCGCATCCATTGCCTGAAAAATGACCAGCAACGACCACTTGTCATCTGCATACAATTTGTCCTGCATCTCCGAAAGCGCCTTTACGCTTAATTCAAGAATCTCCTGTGCCAGCACATTCCCTTCGTTACCCAAATCGGAACTTGCATCTTTGGGAAAATCATCCAAATCAAATTTATGATCGTCAGTAATCCGATACTTCTTGGCAAGTTTTTTTGCAAACTTTATCAGATCAGTACTGTTCGGTTTG
The DNA here is from genome assembly GCA_023228025.1 of Prolixibacteraceae bacterium. Classification (GTDB taxonomy): domain Bacteria; phylum Bacteroidota; class Bacteroidia; order Bacteroidales; family Prolixibacteraceae; genus CAINVV01. The sequence goes on from JALOCD010000011.1 coordinate 46,305, forward strand.
GTCGCTACATTTACTTCCCGCTTTTTGGCATCTGGTACCGGAACACTTTCATTGATGTTTGTCATACTACAAGATTGATAAAAATTAATGATGATGCCTGCGTTTGATAACTCCCCCGGAAGCCTCCTTGATCGTATTGGCAAAAACAAAGGCGTTCGGATCCAGATTGTAAACAAGGTTCTTCAACTTCCTTAATTCCAGCCTGGTAATCACGGTGAAAATAATGTCACAATCGGCGCTGATCTCAAATTTACCCGGAAGAAAACCCCTCTCCCCCTTGTATACGGTAATTCCTCGCCCGAGGTCGTTGACCAACTGGTATTTTATCAATTCACTTTTCCCGGAAATGATGGTCACCCCGGTATAGGCTTGTATCCCTTCAACAACATAGTCAATGCAACGGGTTGCCGAGAAATAGGTCAATACGGAATAGAGCGCTGTTTCGATCCCAAATTTAAAGGCGGCAACGCTAAAAATGAGAATGTTAATACCTAGAATAATTTCAGTAATGGTGAAGGAGGTCCGTTTTAAAGTGTAGAGGGCCAGCACCTCAATTCCATCCAGCGCAGCGCCGGAGCGCATAATCAGTCCAACGCCGATGCCCAAAAATACCCCTCCAAAAATGGAGATAAGAAGCTTGTCCGTTGTTATTGCAACATCCGGCAGCAGTGTAAGGCAGATTCCCAGAAGAATAACACTGATCATTGTCCTGAATGCGAACCTTAATCCGACAGAGAAATAGCTTACAATGATAAATGGGAGGTTCATCACTACAATGACGATGGCAAGGTTGAAATGGTACAATTCGTGGATCAGCAAGGAGATACCGGTGATGCCCCCGTCGAAAAAATGGTTGGGAACCAGAAATCCCTTCAAGGCATAACCTGCAAAAATTACCCCAACCACCGTCACAAGAAGATCCTGAACGATTTCCAGGGGTTTGTTTCCATGCGATTCAGTAATCTTTGCTTCAAGTTTTGACTTTAAATGTTCGAGGTTCTTTTGTTTACCCGGCTCCCTTTCGTTTATCGCTGTCCGGGTATAATAGCGATGCGCCGAGATGAACTCGACTTGTTTGAGCAACCAGTCGAAACTGGCTTTTACAATGCCTGCTTCCCTGAATTCTTTGAAAAGTTTCCCGGCTAATTCGTTATACTGTTCTGTACCCAGATAATAAAGATCAGCGTCACACATGATCTTTTCCAGCAGATCTTCCGGGACGGAGGGCAAATGGGTAACCATGATGATCCGGCAAATTTTTTCTACCTGTTCAGGCGTATATCCAAAATCGGGAAGGTGCATTCTGGCCAGAATGCAGGATTGCTCTTCGTGGCCTGTAAATGCTTGCATATAGCCGGCATCGTGAAATAAAGCTGCCGTTTTAAGCAATACAAGATCTTCGCCGCCGACCCCTTCGCATTGGGCAAGATGTTCAGCTGCTTCGACCACTCCAATCGTATGGCCAACATTGTGATAAGTAAGGTAGGCCGGTAAATTGGCCTCCAGTTTCTGTATCAAAAATGAATATACCTGATCAAATTGCATGGTTATCCAGTAATAATTTAGTTCAAGACCTCGTATATCAGAACCTCTTCCGCCTTGTTTTTCAGGCGGGCCGGCCCAATCAATTGACAACTGAAGGATTGTTTAACCTTTTCATAAGCCTCCTTTGAAATCACAATTTGCCCTATCCCGGCTACATCCTGCAAGCGCTGCGCTACATTTACAGTATCTCCGATGACGGTGTAATCGAGGCGTCGCAGCGTGGCCGATCCAATATTTCCGGAAATCATCTCTCCGCTGTTGATCCCCACAGAAACCTTTGGCATAAAACTGGAATTCCCCTCCATCGCTTCAATTGTATTCCGGATGGAAAGGCATGCATCAATGGCGCGGTCGAGGTGGTAATCCCCTTTGAAGACGGCCATTACGCAATCCCCGATAAACTTGTCGACCATCCCTTGCTGGGCAATGATCTCTTTCACCATCAAATCAAAATACTGGTTAAGCACTCTTACCACCGTATCGGGCGACTCCCTTTCGCTGAAGGATGTAAAGCTGCAAATATCGATGAATGCTACCGTTGCCTCAACGGTTTCGTTGGCCATGAGTGATACCTCATATTCGCGGCTTCCCATGAAATTAAGGACATTCTCGTCCACGTACATTTTGAGGATATTGTTCTCCTTGATCGCCCGCAGAGTCTCCCGGATCAGTTTCACATGCTGAATGGTTTTCTCCATGGTCAGTTCAAGGTCCTCGAAATCGACAGGCTTGGTCACGAAATCAAAGGCGCCACGATTCATCGCCTTACGTATATTTTCCATGTCGCCATAAGCCGAGACCATCACCGTTTTAACCAGCGGATTGGTCTCGTTGAGTTTCGTCAGCAGGGTCAGGCCATCCATCTCAGGCATGTTGATGTCGCTCAGTACGATTTCAACTTCAGGGTACTCTTCCAACTTTTTTAGGGCATCCTTCCCATTGACGGCAAAAACAAAATCGTACTGCTGCTCCCTGATTTTCTTTCTGAATTTTTGTCTGATGAGTATTTCAAAATCTGTCTCATCATCGACAATTAAAATTTTTATCATGGGATGATGGTTTTTAATTTATGTTTCAACGCCGGAAAATCCAATGGCTTGGTTAGGAAGTCATCCGCTCCCAGTTCCATGGCCATTCGATAGTTGTGTTCGTCGCCATATGCCGTAATCATCATGACCACCGGTGGCGGTTTGGCATATTTTTCCCTGATCTGTTTCAGCAATTGAAGTCCGCTCATTCCGGGCATATTGATGTCAGAAAGAATCAATACGGCTTCATGTCCCGGATCTTTTAGGAACTCCATCGCCTCTTCCCCGGAAAAAGAGAAGGCAAACTCTAGTGTTCCGTGCTTAATCTCCTTTCTGAAATGCTGCAGGAAAAGATCCTGAATATCCATTTCATCGTCAACTACCAATATTTTTGCCATATTCTTATTTGGTTCATAGAAAAATTCAGACCGGGAGATGTATGGTGAAAATGGATCCCTCTCCCTCTTTTGTTTCGACTTTCAGCTCCCCACCGTGGCTTTTCGTCACAATCTCATAGCAAAGTGACAATCCCAATCCGGTACCGGCCCCTGTCGGTTTCGTCGTGAAAAAGGGTTGAAAGATCTTATCGATGACTTTTGCCGGGATTCCATTCCCGTTGTCAATTACCTTGATCTCAACTCCGGTTTCTCTCTTTTTTGTGGTTATCAAAACGGATGGTTGATAGCTCTCGCCAAGCGATTTCTTTTTTTCGTTGACCGCGTAAAAAGCGTTTGTAAGCAAATTGAGTATCACCCTTCCAAAATCCTGGGGAATAACATTGATTTTGCCAATGGTATCATCAAAATCAGCATCAAATTTCGCGTTGAAACTTTTGTCCTTTGCCCTCAAACCATGGTAGGCCAGTCGCATGTATTCATCCGCAAGTTGATTGATATCGGTAAGCTCCTTCTGACCGGTACTTGCCCTTGAGTGTTGCAACATTCCCTTTACAATACTGTCGGCCCTTTTACCGTGGTGGTTTATTTTTTCCAGATTTTTTTTCAGGTCGGACAAGATTTGCTGCACCTCCTCCTTGTGCCCCTGGTCCATTTCGGCTGCCATCTCATCCAACAGTTCATTGCTTACCTCCGAAAAATTGTTGACAAAGTTTAAAGGGTTCTGAATTTCATGGGCTATTCCGGCAGTCAGCTCGCCAAGGGAGGCCATCTTTTCTGATTGGATCAACTGCGACTGGGTGTTTCGCAACTCTTCGAGGGCCTGCTCCAACTCCTCTTTTTGTTTTGTCAATTCAGCAGTCCTTTCACTCACAAGCGCTTCCAACTCTACTTTCCTTAAGGCGATGGCCCGGTTGAGTTCATCCTCGTGCAGCCGTTTGATCCGCTCCTTTTCTGCAGCCTTGCTTTGCCTGTTCTGACTGTAGAGCAAGGCAACAAACCAGATAAATGCGATGGTTCCCGCGCTTTTGAAATAGGCTTCATTCGTTTTAAAAAAATCGTTGCTTAGGATCTCCATCAAATCACTGACAAAATCTACGGCCACATAAGGAACAAAAGCGAAGATAAACATACGCAAGGGCTGCAGTTCCTTTTGCCGGAAGGGAATGACTATCAACAAAATCAGATAGAGGTGCCAAACCCACTTCATGAGCTCACCACCCCGAAAAACAAAATCCAATGCAAATAGAATAGCGGAAAGTATGAGGGCATTATTAAAGAGCTTTTCCCATTGCGGAAGCTTGTTGACGCTGGCAAATTTCCTAAACCGAAATGAATAGGCAACACTTACAATTAACGGGGCAACAGATAGATCCATAGGACAATATTTTGTTAGTCTGACCGACCGGAAACGAGAAGATCGAATTATTCCGAATTACGCCGGGCCGATTGATTGGCGTACCCATGCCTTTCATCCCCTGTCGGTGGAGTAAAATTAATTAAATCGGACATAGAAACACTCATATAGTATTTCCATTATAAAAAGCCAGGAAGGATTTCGGATTGCTGAGTAACCGACCGCTAGCAGAAAGAACATTCTTCATGGATCAATATCCTGAATAAAATTGGTTGAACAACAGTTTAAATGTGCTGTAGGTCTGGCCCCTGAATGCAATCTCGGGTCCAAAGGCGCACAATTTCCCCTTCCCAACTTTTGCCTCGAAGGCGGCCACCCCGTTCAACAAATATTCCTGCCCAAACGCCCATCCGCTTCGAAGTGGCCGGGCAGAATCGAACCAGACGATGGGCCTGATCCTGCCATTGCTGACTGCCTCCGGGGTCAATCTGAATACCGGGCTCGAATCGAAGAAGATATCTGCACCGGACTCCATCCCCAAGCCGTGGTCATGGTTGAATCGATCCGGGTATGGGACAGAAGCAGTAGCAGTTGCGTCGGTTTTAATCTCATTTTAGTTGGTTGAATTTAAATTGTCAAATGAATTTTTAGCATTTCGAATTTAATAAAATAGCAGCAATGGTAGGCAATGGATCTTGTCAGGATTTTACCTACATCGAAATCATCCATTTCACCAATCCCAATCTCCAAATCCCTTACCATTCCCGCTGGCCACGCACCCTATTTTTACCTCATAATCATTCAGTAAAAAACAGTACCATGAACGCTGAAAATTTCAAAAGGTTGCTTCAACTAGAAGCCGAGCAATTGTACCACCGGGATTCTACACCCGAAAGCTTCATGAACTTTGTCAATCCTTTGATTCAGGAGCTTCTGAAAGAAAGCAGGTCCGAAACGATGACTGAAAGAGACCTGGAAGAAATTTTGGTATCTTCGAAGTCAAGGGAAAAACAGGATTCCAGCAACAGAAACTGCTTCTTTGATATCGTTGACCTCTCGATGTACCGTGCGAATTAAAACATATCAGGCGTTTCTTCAGATTCGCTTTCTTTAAAAAACAGATCCCTTATCTGTTTTTTTTGTACCATACAATCGTAAATACTCAAGATTTACAACCTATTTGATAAGACAAAAGCAGAAATATGTCCAAGTCAATTTAATTGCCGATATGGTAGTGCCGAAACTCTTTTTAGTTATCTTCGCCTCGCTATTACTACTACTATATGAGACAATTTCCGGGATACATCGTGTTATCCTCTGCCTTGCTTTTGGGGGTTGGTTGTTCTGACCCCAGGAGGGGAAAAAATAAATCCGACAGCCATTCAATCCAGCAGGATGTGTACCCTTACAAACCTTTAGTCCAGGAGAACAGCATAAAACACCACCTCTCTCCCACACAAATTCCCTTGAAGTTATATGCAATTTCAGCGATCGCTTACCAATTTACTTTAGGAAAACAGTTTAAATTTCTAACGTTTAACAAACAAAACCTATTGACCATGATTTCCATGATATACAACCGTCAATTTAACTATCAAATTTAACTATCACCTCGAAAGTAAAATCATAATAATCATCCAAATCAAAGTCAAGAAGATGCTCAGAAAACTGATCAACAGGGGCCAGATCGAATTGGTCATCGCGCACTATTCGGACCAATATTTTATTGGTTATCCGGCACTGGACATGAAGAAGTCGATCGAGATCTCCGACAAGATACTGGCTGCCCACGGCATGAAACGCTCCAGGGTATTTTTCGGACAGGAGATCCAATGGACACCCGCCTATGCCTCCGCGTTGAAAGACAAGTATGACCTGGTTGTAACCTCCTCTGACCCCCACAGTTATTATCGCGACAAGACCCTACCTTTGGTCAATGTCCGCTATGGCAATGACCAGATCCTTGGATTAATTGGCGCCGGCGAGAAAAAGCTGGACGGCCTGGAATGGGACTGTTCAGTGGAACACATGGCGGCAACCTGGAGGCAAAAAGAGCAGAAACTTGTATTCAGGAAGAACTGAATGAAAACAATCCCGGTATGAAGATGCATTTTTATGTTGTAAAAGGGGATGTCAACGCTGGACTGAAATTCGAGAACAGCCTGAATACCAGGCCTACTTATTATTTGAAAATTGAAGACAAGCAACTGAAATACGAAAAGGTGATACCGCAGTAAATGTCTGGATTTGGATTAGTTGGATTTTAGGATTTTGGGATTTATGGAGGGATGCTTTGCCATTTTTTCTGTCCTGAAAAATCACTTCAATATAATATAATTAATTAAATATGAGATTATTAAGAATATTTTTCATTGCATTTGGAACATTGGTTTACGGTCAGTCTGTTGAAGCCAAAGACCACAGTATCAAAGAGTTTGGTGCCATTCCTGACACCACTGTCCTCAGCACCAAAGCGATACAAACTGCCATCGATGCTTGCAGTGAGGATGGGGGAACCGTACAGATCCCGGCAGGGAATTGGCTATCCGGCACCCTGGTGCTCAGAAGCAATGTCACGCTGAACCTGCAAAAAGGGGCAACTCTTTATGGAAGCAGACATCTGAGCGATTACCCCGGAAACATTCCCAAATACATTGCCTTACGCACCCGCGGAAAAGCCAAACAATTGATCTATGCCGAAAACCAGCACAACATTGCCATCACAGGAGAAGGGGAAATCGATGGTCAGGGCAGGTTCTTTGCCGACAAAAGTGCACCCGGCGTCCAATATGACCGTCCACACCTGATTCAACTGATCAACTGTCAGAAAGTCCTGATTGAAAAGGTCTCACTTAGGAATTCAGGATGCTGGATGGAACATTACCTCGCTTGCGATGACTTGAAGATTATTGGCATCAAAGTATTCAACCACAGCAACAAAAACAACGATGGGATTGATATCGATGGTTGTAACAGGGTAACCATCTCCGGCGTGAATGTCGACAGTGATGATGATGCCCTCTGTATCAAAAGTACATCAGGCAGGGCCAGCGAGAACATTACCGTTTCGAACTGCATTCTCAGTAGCCATTGCAACGCATTTAAACTGGGCACAGAAACAAATACCGGATTCAAAAATATCGCGGCCAGCAACCTTGTCATCAAACCATCGGTGGTATCCGACAAATTTACTTACGGCCATATGGAGGGCTCTTCGGGGCTCGCACTTGAGATGGTCGACGGGGGAATCCTCGATGGAGTGGTTATTTCAAACGTAAAAATTGAAGGAACCTTTACCCCAATTTTCATTCGTCTCGGAAACCGGGCGCGCCCATACCGGGATGGCCAGGTCATCAGCCAGGTTGGTCAATTGAAAAACGTTTCCATCGACAATGTCCTGGTAACCGGCGCCAAAAACCTCGGATGTTCCATCTCCGGAATTCCGGGTTATCCAGTAAAAAATATCAGCCTCAGCAACATCAGCATCACCTTCGAAGGTGGGGGGACCAAAGATCATGTTGCTAGGGCAATCCCTGAACTGGAAAAAGAATATCCTGAAGCCGAGATGTTCGACATGTTGCCTTCCTATGGATTTTTCGTTCGGCATGCCGAAGATATCCGCTTCTCCAACGTTCATCTAAGTACTGAAAAGGAGGATCTCAGGCCCGCCCTCTACCTGTCGGATGTTACAGATGCCGATTTTGGAAACCTTACAATTGGAGGCAATCCGAAAAATGTTTGCTCCGTATTGGCAGAAAACAGTCAAAACATAGGATTCAACAGTTGCAGGATTCGCGGAGGCTCCTCCTGTTTTCTTCAATTGTCGGGTAGCAACAACCGAAAATTCAACCTACATAACAATGCATTGACCAATACCAAAATGGTGTACAATCCGGGGACGACCGGCAAACAGGAAATTCATGCCATAGGGAATATCAGGTGAAAATTTCTTAGAGACGCACGGCCGTGCGTCTCTACCACCCCAAACATTTTTGTAAATTGCGGCCTGATGATTGACCTATGATGAACAAAATTTTGCCATGCATTTTTGCCATGCTTTTCGCTTTACAAACAGTCATGCATGCCGAAATCCCTCCGGTTAAGGGTATTCCTTCAGAGAGGAAGGTTCATTTGACGGCAAAAAAAACCATAAACCAGGACTACAAAATCCATATCGGCAAAATTTTCGATCCAATTAAACTGGATGGTGTGATCGATGAAAAAGATTGGCTCAAAGCAGAAACCGCCTCCAATTTCTACATGGTTTTACCTTACGACACAGGTCATTGCGTCGCCAAATCGGAAGTTAAGATGCTTTATGACGACAAGGCATTTTACCTGGCTGTCGTCTTCCATGATACCCTACCGGGAAAACGTCCCGTCGAATCTTATCGCAGGGATTTTACTTTCGCCAACAACGACAATTTTTTGGTCTTCATTGACCCGTTCAACGACCAGACTACAGGCTATTCCTTTGGGGTTAACGCAGTTGGCGCCATGTGGGATGGGAGCATGAGCGGAGGTTCGGCATCCAATTTAACCTGGGACTGCAAATGGGAGGTAAAAACGAAGAACTATCCCGACAAGTGGACTGCAGAATTTCGTATCCCATTTAAATCTGTCCGGTACAAAAATGGCCTGGATCAGTGGAACATTCAATTCTCGAGACAAGACCTGAAACTGAACGAAAAATCGGCATGGGCCCCTGTACCCCGACAATTTCCAACTGCATCGCTGGCCTATGCCGGTCAGTTGATCTGGCAGACGCCTCCACCCAAATCCGGCCTGAAACTTTCCCTGATCCCCTATCTTTATGGAAGTGTCTCCCGCGATTTTGAAAAATCAAAGGCTACTTCCTACCGGAAAGATTTCGGGATCGATGCGAAACTCGGACTCTCAAGCTCGCTAAACCTCGACCTGACTTACAATCCCGATTTTTCACAGGCTGAGGTGGATGATCAGGTAACCAATCTGGAAAGATTCGAACTCTACTTCCCCGAAAAAAGGCAGTTTTTCCTGGAAAACAGCGATCTTTTCGGCAATTTCGGCTCGGCCAATGTCAGTCCCTTCTTTTCGAGAAGAATCGGACTGGATGCCCCGGTTAACTGGGGCGCCCGACTAAGCGGAAAGATCGGTAAGAATTGGCGGATTGGCATGATGGACATGCAAACAGGAACAAAAGGGGAATACCTGTCTCGAAATTTTTACGTTGCCTCCATCCAGAAAAAACTCTTTTCGCGCTCTAACATCGGCGCCATCTTCGTCAACAAACAACAACTCAACGTCCCTGACGCCTGGACCGGGAATAGTTACAACCGTGTTGCAGGACTTGAATACAACCTGGCCAGCAAGAACAATTTCTGGAATGCCAAGCTGTTCGGACAGAAATCAT